>JAAYSB010000279.1 GCA_012518475.1 Intrasporangiaceae bacterium
CCGGCCGGCGGTGCTGGTGCCGGGTGCGCTCGTGCTCGATCACCTCGGTGGCCGGGGTCAGCCAGCGGGCGTTCTCGTCGACAGGGGCGCCGGTGGCATACCGCCGGAGGGCCTCGCGCACCTCGTCGGTGCTGGGTCGGGCATCGGGGTCCGGGCTGAGCGCCGCCTGGAGCAGCGGGCGCAGGTCCGGGTCGGTGCCGCGGAGGTCGGCCTCCCCTCGGGCGACGCGAGCGAGGACGGCCTCCATCGGGCCACGCCCGTAGGGCGGCTGCCCGGTGGCAGCGAAGGCGAGGGTAGCGGCCCAGCCCCACCAGTCGGTGGCTTCGGACACCTCGGCACCCTCGACGATCTCGGGGGCGAGATACCCGGGCGTCCCCATGACGAGACCGGTCATCGTCAGCCGGATGTCGTCGACGGCGTGGGCGATACCGAAGTCGATGAGCATGGGCTCACCGTCGAGAATGAGGACGTTGCCGGGCTTGAGGTCCCGGTGGACGACTCCGGCGTGGTGGATGGCGTCGAGGGCGCTCGCAAGACCCTCAGCCACCCGGGTCAGCTCCTCCCCCTGGAGCGGCCCGTGCTCGGCGACGTAGTCATCGAGCGGCGGGCCGGGGACATACCGGGTGACGAGATAGGGCCGCGGACCGTCGAGGTCGGCATCGAGAACGGGAGCGACATTCGGGTGCCGGATGAGCTCGAGGGTCTCGACCTCGCGGGCCAGTCGGGCCCGGGCGTCGGGGTCGTGCGCGACGTGTGGACGCAGCACCTTGATCGCCACCGCACGGCCCTGACGGTCGAGCGCGAGGTGGACGATACCCATGCCGCCCTCACCGAGCTGCTGGACAAGGCGATACGGACCGAGCCGCGAGTGCTCAGCCAGAGGCGGCTCGTCGCCGCCGATCACCTCGGTCTGCATGGGTCAACCGTACGGCTCGGGGACGCAGAGCCCAACCATGACACCCGTTCGCGGCGGCGAGCGGTCACCCGCGGCGGTGCCTAGCCCATCGCCGTTTCGCTGCTATGTGGAAGAAGTGGCGGGGGCGTGGCGGTAGGTGGGACGGGAGGCGGTGGGCGAGCCCGGGACTGGCTGGGGGCTACACGCGTGCGCCGACCCCGGTGCTACTGGTTGATGTAGCTCTCGAGCTGGGAACGCTCGTTCTCGAGGTTGGTGATCCGGTTCTTCACGACGTCACCGATCGAGACGATGGCCTTGAGTCGGCCGTCCTCGACGATCGGGACGTGCCTGATCCGGCGCTCGGTCATCGTGCGCTCGAGGGCCTCGATCTGGTCCTCGTGGCCGCAGCAGTAGACCTCGCGGGTCATGATCGCCGAGACCGGACCCCTCAGGATGTCCGATCCCCCGGAGCTGAGGTGGCGGACGACGTCACGCTCGGAGACGATGCCACCGACGCTCTCGCCGTCATCGTCGGAGACGACCACAGCACCGATGCCGTGCTCGGCGAGCAGGGCCAGGAGCTCCCCCACTGTCTGCTCGGAACGAATGGTGATGACCGTGTCACCCTTGGACCGAATGATCTCGGAGATCTTCATGCTGGCCTCCTGCTCGTCAGCGGCTGTTGCCCAGAACCCTAGTCTCCACAGCGGCCTCAGACCAGGGTCAACGCACAGTGAGGCCCGCAACAGTCCTGTTCTCTCGAGAGCTCCAGGGCGTGAGAGGGAACGTCAGACAGCCGGTGGCCGCCCTGCGGGAGCCGGCGCGGTGGAGGCTCGCACCACCAGCTCGGGCCGGAACAGGTGCTCACCGCGACGTGTTCCCGAGCCGGTGATCTCGTCGAGGAGCGCCTGGACGGCCGCCTCGGAGATGCCTTGGACGTTCTGGCGGATCGTCGTGAGCGGCGGGTCGGTGAAGGAGACCAGGAGCGAGTCGTCGTAGCCGATGACACTCACGTCCTCGGGCACCCGCAGGCCCATCTGCCGGATCTCCCGGATCGCCCCGAGCGCCATGATGTCGGACCCGCAGACGATCGCCGTGACGCCCTGGTCGACGAGCTGTCGCGCCGCCTCGGCACCGCCCTCGACCGTGAAGAGGGTAGTGGCGATGAGGTGCTCGACGTCGTCCTTGCCGATGGTGTCGCGCATCGCGTGCCGGAAGCCCATCGCCTTGCGCACGACCGGGACATAGCGCTCCGGTCCGGTGGCCAGGCCGATCTCGGTGTGCCCGAGCTGGGCGAGGAACCGGATCGCCACCTCCATGGACCCCACGTCGTCGTTGGAGATGAAGGGCGCGTCCACACCCTCGACGAACCCGTTGATGAGGACGATCGGGACCCCACGGCGTCGCAGTCGCCGATAGCGGCCGGGGTCGGTATTGAGGTCCGCATGCTGTCCCGAGACATAGATGATCCCGGAGACGCCACGCTCCAACAAGGTACGCACGAAGTCGTCCTCATGGACCCCACCTGTCGTCTGGGTGCAGAGCATGGGCGTGTATCCGTGGCGGGCCAGGAGGGTCTCGATGGCCTGGGCGAAGGCCGGGAAGATCGGGTTGGTCAGTTCAGGGGTGATGAGGCCGACAAGTCCGCTCGCCTTCTCACGGAGCTGAGTGGGGCGCTCGTAGCCCATCGAGTCGATCGCGGCGAGCACATTCTGGCGGGTGTCCTCGGAAACCCCCGGCTTGTTGTTGAGGACTCGCGAGACAGTGGCCTCGGAGACCTCGGCCTTTTTCGCGATGTCGATCAGCCGCACGGTCTTCACGCGGCATCATTCCAGCTCGATCGGTATGCGGCGGGGCTGGGCCAGGTGAGGATCCGCACGCTCGGCGCATCGGCGCCGAGAAGGAGAGTCTCGTTGCCGGTCGCGGCCGCTTCCCCGAATCGGACCTGGGCCTCGGTCACGCCGGGCAGTCCGGACAGCGGGAGGCTGACGGCCTCGTGGGCAGCCCGGGCCACGTGGACGAGCGCGGTCTCCTCGGCGTGCTCGCGCAGATAGACGATGGCGTCGCCCTCGGCGTGCAGGAAACGCAGTCCGCCGCGCCGCAGCGCGATCGAGTCCTGCCGCACGGCGATGAGCCGCTGATACACGTCGAGCAACCGGGTGTCCCAGTCACTCTCGGACCACGGCATCGGACGTCGCCCGTCCTCTCCGAAGGCACCCTCCATCCCGATCTCGTCCCCATAGGTGAGCATCGGCGTCGACGGCATCGTCATGAGGAGCCCGGCGGCCACGTCGACATGTCGGGAGTCCGGGCCGACGAGGGTGCGGACCCGGGTCGTGTCGTGCGAGCCGAGCAGGTTCCACGAGCCGGTCAGCCCGGTCCAGCTCACGCGGGAGGTGAAGTCGAGGATCGTCGCGACCACCGTCTCGGCGGGCTGCTCCGGGACGATGACGGGAGCGCCGAGGAACCCCGCTTCGCGGCCGTGCTGACGAAGCCAGGTCCACACCGGCTTGGCGAAGCCGCTGTAGTTCATGACGCCGGTCCAGCCGTCGCCGACGAGGTCACGGGTGAAGTCGTGGACGTGCTCGGCGAGAACGACCGAGTCCTCCCCCGCTGCGCTGCGGACCCAGCGGGCCACGTCGTGATTGTGGTCCTCGTCCCCGAACCGACCGGTCATGTTCGCGACATCGACCCGCCAGCCGGCCAGGCCGGCCCCGATCCACCGGGGGATGACTCCGGCCTCCGGGTGACAGAAGGCGTCCTGCAGGGCGGGACTGGTCCAGTTCAGCTTGGGCAGGGAGCGCACGCCGAGCCAGGAGGCGTACTGACCGTCCGGGCCGATGAAGTAGTAGTCGCGGGTGTCTGCCGACTGGTCTGCACATGCTGTCGTGAACCAGTCGTGACCGGCTCCGGTGTGGTTGGTCGTGATGTCACCGATCAGACGCATACCGCGTTCGGAGGCGGCGGCGCAGAGCCGCTCGAAGGCGTCGTCCCCGCCGAGGAGCGGGTCGACGACGTCGAACGTCGAGGCGTCGTAGCGGTGGTTCGACCGGGCCGGGAAGAACGGGGTGAGGTAGATGACGTCGACGCCGAGCCGCTCGAGATGGTCGAGGTGCTCGACGATGCCGTCGAGGTCGCCGCCGTAGAGCTGGGTGCCGATGATCTCCCGTCTGGTGTCGACCGGGTCGGACCACTGAGCGGGCACGGCCCAGTCGGGCACCTCACGGCCGTCGGCGTCCGCGCTGCGGGCGAACCGGTCCGGGAAGATCTGGTAGACGACGGCGTCGCGGGCCCAGGCAGGCGACGGACGGTGGATGGTGAGCCGGAAGTCGCCGTCGTCCGGCACGTCGCGGGACCAGAGTCCCGCGCCGTTGAGCACCCCGAACTGCTGCGGTCCGCCCTCGAGGACGAAGCGGTAGGACGTGACCGGGTGGGCGATCTCGAGCTCGCCGCACCACCACGTCTCGGTGTCGGTGCGGCGCTCGGCGACGGTCTCGAGGAAACGGTGCTCCCCGTCGAGGACGGTGCGGATGAGGACCCTCGTGAAGCCCGACGCGTGCGGGACCCGGACCCGGAGCTGGACCCGCTCCCCCAGCCGCGGCTGGGAGGTGGAGACATAGAGCTCTGAGCCGTCGTGGTGCGGCGCATCGAGGCCGATGGGACGACCCTCGATCAGGCTCACTTCACCGAGCCGGAAGTCAGACCACTGACGAGCTGACGCTGGGCGAACAGGTAGAGCAGCACGACCGGGATGGAGGTGAGCAGCGAGCCGGCAGCGAACTGACCGAACAGGCGGTTGCGCTCGTTCCCGATGGACATCGACCAGAGGCCGACGCCAAGGGTCTGGCTGTCGACGTCACGCAGGAAGATCGAGGCGAGCAGGAACTCGCTGAACAGTCCGATGAAGGCGATCATGAACACAGTGACGAGGATCGGCATGACGAGCCGGAGCGTCATCGTGAAGAAGATCCGGGCGTGGCTCGCGCCGTCGACCTTGGCCGCCTCGTCGAGCTCGCGCGGCACGGTGTCGAAATAGCCCTTGAGGAGCCAGACGTTGGCACCCATGGCACCGCCGAGATAGATGAGGGACAGACCCAGCACGGTGCTCAGACCGAGGGCTGGGACGACCTCACCGATCTTGGAGAACATGAGGAACAAGGCGACGAAGGTGAGGATCGCCGGGAACATCTGCAGCAGGAGCAGGGCGAGCAGACCCGGGCGGCGCCCGGCGAAGCGCATCCGCGAGAACGCGTAGGCCGCACAGGCACCGATGAAGACCTGACCGAGGGCACCGATGGTCGCGATGAGCATCGAGTTCTTGAACCACGTGAGGAACGGCCGCGAGGTATCACTGAACAGCACGTCGTAGTTCCGCGTGGAGACGTCGCTGGGGATGAAGGTCGCCGTGACCAGGCTCCCGACGGGGTCGAGGGAGGCGGAGATGAGATAGACGATCGGGAACAGCGCCCAGATGACCGCCACGATGGCGACGACGTGACGCCACCAGGTGGACCCTCCTGCGCCACCACTGCGCGGAGCCCGCACCTTGCGGCGAGGATTCTCGGTGCTGGACGAGTCGGCCTCGGCGGCCAGAGGCGTGCCGGAGACGGGAGTCGGCTGGATGGTCATCAGTTGATCTCCTCGAGCTGCTTGGTCTGCCGGAAGCCGATGTAGCTCATCAGGGCGACAATGACGAAGATGATGATCGAGACTGCTGAGGCGAGGCCATAGCTGGGCGAGGTCCCAGAGAAGGCCAGCCGGAACGCATACGTGATGAGCAGGTCGGTCTGGCCGATGCTCGTGTTCCCGCCCTGGAACGGCCCACCGTCGGTGAGCAGATAGATCAGGCCGAAGTTGTTGAAGTTGAAGGCGAAGCTCGCGATGAGCAGCGGGCCGACCGCGACGAGGACGAGCGGCATGATGATCCGGCCGAGCGTCTGCACGGCGTTGGCACCGTCGATCCGGGCGGCCTCACGGACGTCGGACGGGATCGACTGCAGGGCCCCGCTGCAGATGAGGAACATGTAGGGGAAGCCGAGCCAGAGGTTGGTGATGAGGATGGCGGCCTTGGCCGACCAGGGACCTCCGAGCCAGTTGACGTTGAGCCCGGTCAGGTCGTTGACCAGTCCGTAGTCCCGGTTGAACATCGCTGCCCAGAGCAGGGCGGTGACGAAGCCGGGAATGGCATACGGGAGGACCATCAAGGAGCGGTAGATACCCCTCCCCTTCATCCGGTCGTCGTTGAGCAGGAGGGCGAGGAGGAGACCGAGGACGAAGGTGCTGATCACCGACAGTGCGGCGAAGGCGACGTTCCAGAGGAAGATCTTGGTGAACCCGGCGCGGATGGTCTCGTTGCCGAAGATGGTCCGGAAGTTGTCCAGCCCGACGTTCTCCCGCCAGCCGGTGGCGTAGGCCTGTCCCTCGCCGTCCTGCGGCACCCAGCGGGCGTTCTCGGGCACGTAGACCTTGCCGGTGCGGGTGTCGGTGAGGGTGTCAGCCTCCTCGTCGTAGACGACGGTGGCCTGGCCCTGGAAGGCCTCGGACAGGCCGATGCTCTTGATCCCACCCAGACCGTCCTCGGTCGGAACGGCGAACTCGTTGAGATCGGCGCTGCGGTCGTTGACCTCGCCGGCAGTGAGGATCGTGTATCCCGGTGCGCCGAGCACCTTGCCGGCGTCGTTGAGCTCGAGGCCCTCCTGGTCAATGTCCTCAACGCCCTCGGCGGTACCGGCTC
>JAAYSB010000280.1 GCA_012518475.1 Intrasporangiaceae bacterium
CGCCGGGCTGGACACGATCGAGGGGACCACGGCATACACGACCCGCGGAGCGGGCACGTGGGGACCGCCGGTGCGGTTCCTCGTCCCTCCCGAGATCTCGCTCCTCACCCTCACCCGGGACGCTTGAGGGGTCCGCGCCGCAACCGGCCGCCAGAAATGACCGAACGGACTATGGCAGTATGCGCGGGCGGTACTTCGGCGGGACCTTCTTGGCCGCCGCTGCCCGGACGATCTTGGTGTTCGCCGCGCCGAGGAGCAGCGCCTGCTCCAGGCGCTCCCACCGGAACGTCGAGCGCGCGCCCGAGGTCCAGGTCCGCTCGAAGATCCGCTTCGTTGCCGCCACAGAGTCCGGTGAGCGGGTGGCGATCTCACTGAGCAGGGCGTATGCGTCGCGAACCGGATCGTCCGAGACCCCGGTTGCCAGACCGAGCCGGACCGCCTCGGTGCCGTCGATGACCTCTCCGGTCATGGTCAGCCGCTTGGCGACGTCGAGGCCCACCTGCTGGGAGAGGGCCTGCACACCGGACATGTCAGGGATCAGGCCCCACTTGGACTCGAGAACCGACCACTGGGAGTCGGGCGTGGTGAACCGGAAGTCAGCGCCGAGGGCGATCTGCAGGCCACCGCCGTAGCAGTGCCCTTGGACCGCGGCGACCACGGGAACCGGCAGTCGCCGCCAGGCCCAGCAGGCCTCCTGGAAGGTGTTGCTTCCCCGCCAGGGCCGCGGGACGAAGGCGCGGGCCACACCGGCAGGGTCCTTCATCACCGTGCCGAAGTCCAGGCCCGCGCAGAAGCTGGGACCTGCTCCGGTGAGGACGACTCCCCGCAGAGTGCGGTCGGCGCGCAGCCGGCGGGCCGCGGCCACGAGCGCGTCGAGGGTCTGCAGGGTGAGTCCGTTGAGCTTGTCCGGCCTGGTCAGCTCGACGCGGGCGATGCCCTCAGTGACGGTGGTCGTGACGAAACCACCAGCGGAGGTGACGGGGGCGGAGTCGGTGAGCGCGCGCATACCGAGCACGCTAACCCGAGAGAAAAGGAGCGCGGACCGTCATGTGATCAGCATGACGGCCCGCGCGGGGCCTACGCACCTGTCGCCCCTGCCAAGGCCACGAGCGTAGGTGATCGGGGAGCTGCCGATTCAGGACAGCCGATCGGTCTCCGACGACCAGGCAGCGGAGTCCGGCGTGTCGGTGACGACGGGTTCCACCGTATCGGTCCCGGGCACCGGGTCGGCACCTGAGTCGGCCACCTCGTCCAAGGACCGGCCGTTCGGCTGACCCTCGACGTCGACGAAGCCGCTCTCCGCGTCCGACCCGCGGTGGTCGGGGCTCTCGTAGACGGCATCACCGCTGGTGGAGCTGGTGCCGTCGGCGGCGGTGTCCTGGATCTTGTCGAGCCCGCTGGCGAAGGAGACCTTGGCCTTCTCGACCTTGTCGTGGTACTTGCCCTCGGTCTTCTCGTCGAAGGCCGTCGCGGCCTTGTCGATGATCTCGTCGACCTTGCCGCGGTTGCCGGTGAGGAGGGTCGCAGCCTGCTCGCGGATCTGCTCGAAGGCCTTGTGGGCGGCCTCGGTGACCTGCGAGATCTTGGCGTCGAAGTCGATCTCGTCGATCCTCGCCTTGAGCTGGTCGTTGATGTTCTTCTGGTTGGGGTTCTCTGGGTTGGCGGACATCTGGATAGCCCCCTTCGTGGGTGGTGCAGGAGCAGTCGCGGAGTGCGTGCTCTCGTTTCCATCCAACCGCGTGCGCGCCCTCCATGTTCCCGACGCGTGTCCGGATCGGCCCTGAGCGGACCCTGAAACCCCGCCTGATCCTGGCCCGCCGCCTACGCTGAGAGTCATGACTCTGCACATCGGTGGACACGTCGACGGCCTCGACCCGGTTGCCGCGGCCCAGGAACGCGGCGCGACCCTCTCGCAGTTCTTCCTGGGCAACCCGCAGTCCTACAAGGGCCCGGTCATCGAGTATGCGGCTGGGGCGGCCGCGCTCAAGGCTGCCGCCGCTGCAGCCGGCGTGGATCTGTATGTGCACGCCCCCTATCCGATCAACGTCGCCTCGACGAACAACCGGGTCCGCATCCCCGGTCGCAAGCTGCTCCAGCAGCATCTCACCGCGGCCGCGGAGATCGGCGCCAAGGGCGTCATCGTGCACGGCGGCCACCTCGGCGTCGACGAGGACGCGTCCATCGGCTTCGACAACTGGCGCAAGTGCATCGACGGACTCGACATGGCGGTGCCCCTCCTCATCGAGAACACCGCGGGCGGCGAGAACGCCATGGCCCGACGCCTCGAGGCGATCGACCGGCTGTGGGAGGCCATCGGAGCGGCGAGCGGTGGGGACACCGTCGGGTTCTGTCTCGACACCTGCCACGCCTGGGCCGGTGGCGCGGACCTGACCGACGTGGTCGACAGGGTCCGGGCGATCACCGGTCGCATCGACCTCGTGCACGCCAACGACTCCCGGGACGCCTTCGACTCCGGCGCCGACCGGCACACGAACTTCGGGGCCGGCCTCATCGAGGCGGACGGCATCGCCGATGTCGTGCGTGCGGCCGGGGCTCCGGTCGTCGTCGAGACTCCTGGCGGTGTCGAGGGTCAGACCGCGGACATCACCTGGCTCCGCAGCCGCGTGTAGCCCTCGGCCCCCGGCCACCCGTTACGCCCACAGCACCCCCGCTGCGCCAGGGGAACGAGATCAGCAGCCGATGAGCCGCTGCGCGAGATAGCCCTCGACCTGGTCGATCGAGACGCGCTCCTGCGCCATGGTGTCCCGCTCGCGGATCGTCACGGCGTTGTCCTCGAGGGTGTCGAAGTCGACGGTGATGCAGAACGGGGTGCCGATCTCGTCCTGGCGGCGGTAGCGGCGGCCGATCGCCTGGGCGTCGTCGAAGTCGATGTTCCAGCTCTTGCGCAGCTGGGCCGCGAGGTCACGGGCCTTGGGCGAGAGGTCGGCGTTGCGCGAGAGCGGGAGCACCGCGGCCTTGACCGGGGCGAGCCGGCGGTCGAGCTTGAGCACGACGCGCTTGTCGACCCCACCCTTGGTGTTCGGGGCCTCGTCCTCGTGATAGGCGTCGACGAGGAACGTCATGAGCGAGCGCCCCAGACCGGCCGCGGGCTCGATGACATACGGGATGTAGCGCTCACCGCTCGCCTGGTCGAAGAACGACAGGTCCTGCCCGGAGTGCTCGGAGTGCTGCGTGAGGTCGAAGTTCGTCCGGTTGGCGATGCCCTCGAGCTCACCCCACTCGCTGCCGGTGAAGTTGAAGCGGTACTCGATGTCGACGGTGCCCTTGGAGTAGTGGCTGAGCTTCTCCTGCGGGTGCGGGTAGTGGCGCAGGTTCTCGGAGCGGATGCCGAGATCGGTGTACCAGCGGGTGCGCTCGTCGATCCAGTAGCGGAACCACTCCTCGTCCTCACCCGGCGGGACGAAGAACTCCATCTCCATCTGCTCGAACTCCCGGGTGCGGAAGATGAAGTTGCCGGGGGTGATCTCGTTGCGGAAGCTCTTGCCGACCTGGGCGATGCCGAACGGCGGCTTGCGACGGGCGGCCTGCTCGACGTTCTTGTAGTTGATGAAGATGCCCTGCGCTGTCTCCGGACGCAGGTAGTGCAGGCCGGTCTCATCCTCGATGACACCGAGATAGGTCTTGAGCATCATGTTGAACTCGCGCGGCTCGGTCCACTCCCCGCGGGTGCCGCAGTCGGGGCAGGCGATCTCCGCCGGCGGCACGTCGTCCGGGTTGACCTCCTTGCCCTTCTTCGCGGCCTTCTCGGCGACAGCCTCCTGGAGGTGGTCGAGGCGGTGCCGCTTGTGGCACTTCAGGCACTCGACGAGCGGGTCGGAGAAGGTGCCGACGTGACCCGAGGCGACCCACGTCTGCCGGGGCAGGATGATCGAGGAGTCCAGGCCGACGACGTCCTCACGGGCGTGGACCATGGCCTTCCACCACTGCCGCTTGATGTTCTCCTTGAGCTCGACACCGAGCGGGCCGTAGTCCCACGCCGACCGGGTTCCGCCGTAGATCTCACCGCACGGGAAGACGAACCCCCGGCGCTTGCACAGGGAGACGACGGTTTCGACGGTGTTCGTGGGTGCAGCCATGCCGCACAGGCTACCCGCGTGGGCACGGACTGCTGAAACCGGTTTCATTCCGGTGACGGGCGCATACCGGATACGCATGGGGTATGCGCCGCGCACCTCGCCGTCCCGGCGCACCCCGGCGTGCCACAACCTGGTAATTGCCAGGTTGTGGCACGGTCAGGTGGCCCAGCCCCGGGGGCCGTCGGAGCCGGCCGGGTAGGTCTGGAGCGGCACGTCGTCCTTGGCCCAGGCCTTGAGAACGGGCTCGACGATGCGCCAGCACTCCTCGGCGATGTCGCCGCGGACCGACAGCAGCGGGTTGCCGTCGAGGATGCCGGCCAGGATCTCACCGTAGGGGCGGACGTGGCTGTCCCCGATCTCGGCCGAGAGCAAGGTGTCCTCGAGCTCGAACATGTCGCCGGCGCCGTTGGTCGTGATGCCGAGCTCGATGGTCTCCGGGGACATCCCGAGCTTGAGGCAGTTCGGGGTGGCCTTGTTGGCCAGGCCCTCGAGGTTGTGGGCAACCGGCTTGAAGTGCAGATAGATGCCCCGGCGCGCGGAGCCGAGGGCCTTGCCGCTGCGCAGCCGGAATGGGACCCCCGCCCAGCGGGAGTTCTTGATCTCCACGGTGATCTCGGCGAGGGTCTCCGTGCGGCGATCCTTGTCCACGCCGTGCTCGTCGACGTAGGAAGGGATCCTTCGGCGCCCGACCTTGCCCTCGGTGTAGCGAGCGCGGCGCGAGGCCTGCTTCGGGGAGCCCATGAGGCGGGTCGCGCGCAGCACATGCGCCATGAGGTCCCGCAGCTCCACCTCGTTGACGTCGGCCATCTCCTCCATGGCGACCATGGCCATGATGAGGAGGAGGTGGCTCTGGATCATGTCCTTGAGAGCCCCGGCGGTGTCGTAGTACCCCGCACGCCCCTCGAGCGCGAGGGTCTCGTCGGAGACGATGTCGACGTGGCTGATGTTGACGTTGTTCCAGATCGGCTCGAAGATCCGGTTGCCGAAGCGCAGTCCGAGAAGGTTGAGGACCGCTGACTTCCCGAGGAAGTGGTCGATCCGATAGGTCTGCTGCTCGGGGACGATCTTCTCGAGGAGTCGGTTGAACGTGCGCGCGCTCGCCTTGTCGAAGCCGAACGGCTTCTCCAGCGCCAGCTTGAGGCCGGCCGGCAGCTCGAGGGTCGCGAGGATCTCGCAGGCCTGCATGCTCACCTGCGGTGGCAGGGCGAAGTAGAGGACGGAGTCCGCCGGCAGGTCCTCGAGGAGATCGACGAGCGCGGCCCTGTCGAGGACGTCGGTCCTGCGATAGCTCGTGGCGGCGAGGATCGTGTCCGTGACGTCCTTGTCGACCTTGGCGGTGGTGAGCGAGTCACGCACGCGCTTCTTCCACTGCGCCGCGGTGTAGGGCTCCATGGCCGCGCCGATGACCCGCACCCTGCGCTCGGGCTCGTTCTTCAGCAGGGTCGCCAGGCCCGGCAGGAGCAGGCGGCTGGTGAGGTCGCCGCTGGCCCCGAGGATGACGAGGGTGCGCTCGGCCGGCGCCTTCTTCGGGCTCTTCTTCGCTGGACTCACCCGAGCAGGCTATCCACAGTGCGACCGTTGCGGGCGGTGCTCAGCTCGCCGGAGCGGTGGGGATGAAGCGCTCCTTGGGCAGCACCTGGGGCAGGACGTCCTGGAGGGTGACCACGCCGAGGCGCTTGCCACCCTTGACGACGACGGCAACGTGCACCCGCTGCCGCTGCATCCGGGCCAGCGCCTCATAGACGGTGGTCCGGGCGTCCAGGACGAGGACGCGGCGCACGAAGTTGTCGATCTCCTGGGCCCCGTCGGCGTCCATGGTGTCGCGGACATGGACGACGCCGTTGATCCGGTCACCGGCCATGACGAGGATGCGCAAGTGGCCCGACGCGATCGTCGCAGCCTGGACGTCGGCCACGGTCGCCTCGACCGGCACCCAGACGATGTCCTCGTCCGGGGTCGTGATCTCCTCGAGCAGCGTCTCGGAGAAGTCGAGCGCGCTGACGACCCCGCGGTGGTATGCGGTGGACAGCGCCCCGACCGAGGCCGAGTGATCGACGAGATGGCGCAGGCTCTCGGCGTCCTGGGCCGCCCCGACCTCATCGGCCGGGGTGGCCCCGCTCTTGCGGACCAGCCAGTTGGCGGCCCGGTTGAGACCGGAGAGCACGGGGCGGGTCAGCCAGAGGAAGCCCCGCATCGGCAGGGCCAGCCAGATCGCGGTCTTCTCGGGGTGGGCGAGCGAGAACGACTTCGGGGCCATCTCGCCGACGACGAGATGGAGGAAGGTGACGATCACGAGCGCGAGAACGAACGAGAGCGCGGACGCCGCCCCGGACGGCAGTCCCACGGAGTAGAACAGCGGGGTGAGTGCCTCCTTGACCGCGGGCTTGGTGATCGCACCGAGGGCGAGCGTGCACAAGGTGATGCCGAGCTGGGCCCCGGCGAGCATGAGCGTTAAGTCGCTCGCGTTGCGCAGCGCGGCCCGGCCGGCTCGCGACGTGCGGGCCGACTCCTCGA
>JAAYSB010000281.1 GCA_012518475.1 Intrasporangiaceae bacterium
CACCCGCTCGGTCGGCAAGGAGATGCGCGGTGGCGGCACCGCCAACCTTGTCCTCGTGAGTGAGGGTGCCGACGGAGCGATCGAGTCGACGATCCGCTTCCTTCTCAGCGGCCGCTCGGCCTATGTCTCCGGACAGGTGTTCCGCGTCGGCGCGACCGGCGTCGGCACGTCCCCGGCTCCTGAGTCGTGGGAGCGTCCGCTCGAGAACAAGGTCGCCGTGGTGACTGGAGCCGCACGGGGGATCGGCGCAGCCATCGGCGCTGTCCTCGCCCGCCAGGGCGCGAAGGTCGTCTGCGTCGACATGCCGTCGGCAGGCGACGCCCTCGCCAAGGTGGCCAACAGCATCGGTGGCACGGCCCTGCAGCTCGACGTCACCGCGGAGGACGCGGGCTCGCGCATCGTCGAGCACTGCGCCCGCTTCGACGGCATCGACGTCGTCGTCCACAACGCCGGCATCACCCGCGACAAGCTGCTGGCGAACACCGATGAGGAACGCTGGGCCTCGGTCATCAACGTCAACCTGCTCTCGATCATCCGGATGAACGAGGCACTGCTCGGCGACGGTGGACTCAACGACGGCGGACACATCGTTCTCGTGTCGTCGATCGCCGGTATCGCCGGCAACCGCGGTCAGTCGAACTATGCGGCCTCGAAGGCCGGTGTCATCGGTCTCGTCGACACGATGTCGCACGACGAGTCGCTCATCGCCCGTGGCATCACGGTCAACGCGGTCGCCCCGGGCTTCATCGAGACCGAGATGACCGCGAAGATCCCGTTCGCCACGCGCGAGGTCGGTCGCCGACTCAACTCGCTCTCCCAGGGCGGTCTGCCGGTCGACGTCGCCGAGACGATCGCCTACTTCAGCCAGGACGCCAGCGCCGCCGTCAGCGGCAACGTCGTCCGGGTCTGTGGGCAGAGCCTCCTCGGAGCGTGACCATGAGCGAGCGCTTCGAGGTTCTCTCCGAGACGCCCTCGCTGGCAACAACCTTCGCCAAGGCTGTCGTCACGAGCTTCCGCAAGGATGCCAAGGCGCCACTGCCCGAGACCACGCTGCAGCTGCAGGTGGAGGTCGACCGGGAGCACCTGGCAACCTATCAGCGGATCTGTGGATGGAGCGTGAGCGACGTTCTTCCGCATACCTATCCGCATGTGCTCGGGTTCCCGCTTCAGGCCACCCTGATGGCACGGACGGACTTCCCGCTGGCGCTCGCCGGGCTGGTCCACGTTGAGAACACGATCACTGTCCACGAGCGGCTGACCGCGGACGACGAGCTCGTCATCTCGGTGCACGCGGAGAACCTCCGGCCGCACCCGAAGGGGACCGCCGTCGACCTGGTCACCCTCGTCGACAGCGGGGACAGTCGGGTCTGGGAGGGTCGCTCGACGTATCTCGCGCGGGGGAAGTCGAACCCCGACGCCGAGTCGAGCCGGCCCATCGACATCCCGACCGGCACCCCGGCGGCCCGCTGGCGGGTCGCAGAGGACCTCGGCCGGACCTATGCCTCGGTGAGCGGCGACGTCAATCCCATTCACCTGTATGCGATCACGGCCAAGGCGATGGGCTTCCCCCGGGCGATCGCGCACGGGATGTGGACGTATGCGCGCACCCTGGCAGCGCTCGGCCCGGCGGTCGACGGTCCGTCGACGTCACAGGTGTGGTTCAAGAAGCCGGTGCTGCTGCCGAGTGCCGTCGAGCTCGTCGTCGACCGGACCGACGACGGCTTCACCGCGGGCCTGCGCTCTGCGAAGAAGCACGAGACCGAGCACCTCGTCCTCACCCTGGGCTGGTAGCACCCTCACCGCTCACCGAGTGGAGGTTCCCGGCGTCGCACCTGCGTCGTCTCGTACCTCCATCCGGGGGAGGGCACGGGCCTCGGGCGTCGCCCTCGATGCGTGGGTGGAGGTCCTGGCCGTCAGACCTGCGTCGTCTGGCACCTCCATCCGCGGGGGAGAGGGCTCAGGTGAGGCCGAAGGCCCGTTGATAATGGGCGAGCTCGCGCTCGAGCGAGTCCACGATGGTCTCCGCCTTCCGGAAGCCGTGCCCCTCACCCTCGTAGATGACCAGCTCGACGTCCTTGCCGGCGGCCTCCATGGCGTCGGCCATCTGCCGTGCCTGGGCGACCGGCACGACGAGATCGTCGGCACCCTGGAGGAGGAGAAGCTCGCCGGACAGGGCGCCGACGTGATTGATGGGTGAGCGCTCGTCATAGACGGCCCGGCCCTCCGGCCACGGGGCGATGAGCCCGATCGTGTACCGCGACTCGAACTTGTGGTCCTCGGTCAGCAGACCCGTGAGGTCGCTGATGCCGAAATAGCTCGTTCCCGCCGCGAACTCATCCCCGACAGTGAGCGCACGCAGGACGGTGTAGCCGCCGGCCGACCCTCCGTGGA
>JAAYSB010000282.1 GCA_012518475.1 Intrasporangiaceae bacterium
CGTCCGTCTCCGCCGGAGGCTCCTCCCCCATCGTGCCCGAGCCGAGCCACTCCGGGGCATCCGTGGGTCCACTGGTCTCACCCTGAGGTGAGGACAGAGCGTGCGGGAAGTCGTCGACAACGAGGCGACGAAGCTCCTCGAGGGTCGGCTCCTCCACGTCCCGAAGGCGCCAGGCATGCCGTCCGATGGCCGCCTCGAGCTGGTTGCGCACGAAGCGCGCGTTGCCGAACTGCGGGCCCTTCGCGGTGACCGCGACGATTCCGGCGAGCCGCGCCTCGACCTCCTCGTCGACGTCGTAGTCGGCGCCGGCGACCATGAGCCGGAAGATCGCGATGAGCTCGTCCTCGGTGTAGTCGGGGAACTCGATGTGGGTGCGGAAGCGACTCGCGAGACCCGGGTTCTCCTCGATGAAGTGCTCCATCGGGACCGGATAGCCGGCAACGATGACGACGAGGTCGTCGCGGTTGTCCTCCATCTCCTTGACGAGGGTGTCGATCGCCTCCCGGCCGTACTGGTCGCCCCCGAGCGAGTACGCCTCGTCGATGAAGAGGACCCCGCCCTTGGCCTTCTGGCACACCTCGGCGGTCTTCATCGCGGTCTGCCCGAGATATCCCGCGACGAGCTCGGAGCGGTCCACCTCGACGAGCTGGCCCTTGGAGAGCAGGCCGACGGCGCGATAGATGCCGGCGACGAGCCGGGCGACAGTCGTCTTGCCGGTGCCCGGGTTGCCGGTGAAGACGAGGTGCCGGGTGATGGTCGGCGACTTCAGGCCGGCCTCCGCGCGCTTCTTCTCGACCTGGAGCACCGCGGCCTGGCGGTGGATCTCGTCCTTGACCTCGGCCAGTCCGACGAGCTCGTCGAGCTCGGCGAGCAGCTCCTCGACCGAGCGGGTGTCCTCCTCGACCGCGGCGGCAGCAGCAGCCTCGGGTGCGGCCTCCCCGGTGGCGGCAGGGGCCGGGGGCGCCTCGGGAGCGCCAGGCATCCCCGGCGCACCTGATTCGTCGGACGGATCCGGCCCCGCTGCCCCGTGCGGCGGCGGCACGTTCCTGGTGCCGGTGGTCAGGTCGAAGGCGCCAGGCCCGTGCGCATCGTCGGCACCGAGGTCGAACGATGAGCCCGGCAGCGCGGAGCCCTGCCGCAGCCCGCCGATCCGGGAGGAGACCTCCTTGATCTGGCTCATCACCGAGGACAGCAGCTGGTCCGGCGACGGCAGGTCAGGACGGTCCGCGGAGGGAGGCAGTGGCGCGGTGTGGGCGGCGGCCTCACCGAGCTGTGCCGCAGCAGCCATGTGCGCGTTGCCGAGAACCTGCTGGTTCTCCTGCCCGAGCGTGGTCGCGGACATGGCGACGTCGGCGAGCGCCTTGGCATAGGCCGGTGCGTGCTCGCTGCGGTTGAGGGTCAGCTGAGCCATCGACGCGGTCGGCGCCCCCCGATAGCGCCGGCCCCGTGAGGCAGCGGTCATGAAGGCGACCGCGTCCCGCCCGCCGCCGGTCTCGCGGACCCAGTCGACGTAGGCGCCGGTGGCAGCCTCGGAGACGGTCGCGGCGAGCGACTCCCCTTCGGCGCGGGCGGTGTCCTGGTCGATCCCGGCTTGGGCGGCGACATCGAGCAGGGCCGCGATGGCGGCGCTGAGCGAGGTCGGGCTGCTGTCGGTCATGGTGTCCTCGGTGGGTGCGCAGTCGATGGCTGGGTGGGCGGTCAGAGATCGAGGGAGCCCGGTCGCGGCGGCGGGACCGGACCGTCGACGGTGATGGTGCTCTCCGCGCCGTGGCCGAACTTCGCTTCGAGGAAGCGGCCGTGCGCGATGAGGGCCTGGGCGTCGGCGCGGTTCGCGGCGTCGAAGATCTTGTCCATCGTCGCTGCCAGCAGGTCGAGCTGCTCGACGAGGATCATCAGGGCCGTCTTGTGCCCCTCGATCGGCCTGGTGTCCGCCCACTCACGCGGCAGCCGCAGATAGTTGTCGAGCGCCTCGGGCAGATAGTCGGTGGCCGTGGTCATGACCGAGAACCCGTCATAGCTGCCGAGCCCGATGTCGCGAAGCCGGGGCAGCGTCCCGCGGATGGTCGTGTCGATCCGCTGCACCCTCGCCCGGACGACCGGTGGCGCGTTCCGCGAGCCCAGCGTCTGACCCACGGTGTCGAGAGCGGCGCGGATGTCGTCCTCGGTCGGCGGGGCAGGCAGGGGCTCGACCTCCGGCTCCTGCCGGCGGCCGAAGAGCCTGTCCCAGAACCCCACGCGCACCGCCTCGTTGTCGACAACAGCACCACAATAGTTCGCCGGGGCACCGGGCACCGCAGCCCATCAGCCGCCGCGCGAAAAAGCCGATGGGGTATGCGGTGGTGACCACCGCATACCCCATCCGCTGATGTCGTCAGACGCCGATGTCGAGGCTGCCGCTCGCCTGGCGCTCGTCGTGCTTGCGGACCCGGTCGAGGTACTCGCGGGACTTCTCGACCTCGGTCTCGAGGGTGCCGATCGTCGCGGCCATCGTGTCGAGGGCCTTGAGCTTGAAGGTGTCGATGCTGTCCATCGTCGCGTAGATGTTCTGGAACGCGGCCTGGAGCTGCTCCATCCCGATCGTCGAGGACGCGGCCTGCTCCTGGATCGCCGCGGAGTTGTCGCGGAGCATCTCGGAGGTGCGCTGGATCATGCCGCTCGTCGTCGTGTTGAGCGCGGTGATCTGGTCGAGGACGAGCTTCTGGTTGCCGAGTGCCTGGGCGACGATGACCGCCGTGCGCAGGGCGGAGACAGTCGTCGTGGAGGCGCGGTCGACACCCTTGATGAGCTCGACGTTGTTCTTGATGATGATGTCGATCGCGAGATAGCTCTGGATCGAGACGGCGAGCTGGGTGAGCAGGTCCTGATGCTTCTGCCGGACATAGAACAGCACGTCCTGGTTGAGCGCCTTGGCCTCGTCCGGGTCGGTCATCTCGATCTCGGCAATGCGGGCGGCGAGGCGGGCGTCGAGGCGCTCGGCGATGTAGATGTACTGGTTGAGCCGGCCCATGACGTTCCAGAGGTTCGTCTTCTCGAGGTTGAGCGCGACGTTGTCCTTGGTCAGCTCGTCCTGGCCGTTGCGCAGGGCGTGGAGGATGCCGTTGAGGTGGCTCTGGCTGGACTGGTACTGGCGGAAGTAGTCCGTCACGCGGTCCCGTCCGGGCAGCCAGCGGGTCCACCGGCTCGTCTTCGTGCCACCGCTCGGGTCGAGGTCCTCGACGGCGCGGCGCAGGTCGATGAGCGTCTTGCCGACCTTGGAGCCGTCGGCGAGGCCACCCTCCTTGAGAGCGGTCACGGGCCGATCGAGCATCCGGTTCGAGGTCTCGGCCGCGCGACGGATGTCGGCGTCACCCATGGTGCGGACGTTTTCGGCCTGTCGGGCGAACTCGGGGCTCTTGGCCTCGGCCTTGGACAACGCCGTCATGAACTCATCGACCTTGGCGTCCAGGGCCGGCACGGCCTCCTCGGAGACCTGCGGCGCCATCTTCGGTGCCTGGGTCTCCCCGATCTGCGGCGGGGCCTCGGGCGCGGTGAGCACGAGCGGGTCCGGCGGAGCGAGGGGCTGGGCGGCAGCGCCTCCGGCGGGTGTGGTCATGATGGTCAGCTCCTTGGTCGTGGGCACGGTCGCGGATCGGGTGCGCGGGATCACGCGCGATCGCGGTCATCCACAGTGACTACCGGCAAGCCTAATCGGTTCCCGCACCGGCACGCCTGTCCGCTCTATGGTGAGAGGCGTGCTGCCCGAGGACGCCCACCCGATCCGTCGCATGGCCGACGGCACTGTCAAGCAGACCAACCCGTTCTCCGGCACCACTGTGTGGACCATCCCGGGCCGCGCCAACCGCCCGTTGAGCGGGGCCGCCGGGGAACCTGCTCCGATCGATCACGGGATGGCCGGTCGTCACTGCGCGTTCTGCTCGGACCGCTATCTCGAGACCCCTCCCGAGCGGATGCGCTCCGTCGGTGGCAGGTCCGAGCACGGGCTGCCTGCACCGCTGGTCGTGGCCGCGCCGGCGGACTTCCGGGTCGTGCCGAACCTCTTCCAGATCCTCGGCTTCTCCTACTGGCGGGAGAACTACGGGTATGCGGTTCCCCCGGACGGCGTCGAGCACGCCTCCCGCTATCTCGCGGACGAGCTCGGCCGGGAGCACCTGCTGTCGATCGCCCGGACTCGGGCTGTCGCCGGCGGAATGAGTGCCGAGGAGTTCGCTGCGCTGCCGGACACCGAGCAGCTCGAGGGCGGGCTGAGCTACTTCGGGTCCTGCCACGACCTCGTCATCCCCCGGCGACACTTCGTCGACGGGGCGCAGCTCGCCAACGAGCTGGCCGGGTCGGGGACGATGACGCCGGAGGAGCACGGCGAGTACACGCGGGTCACTCTCGAGGCGGCGGCTGCGTTGTACACGGGCAATGTGTTCGCTGCGCAGGTCGCCGTGTTCCAGAACTGGCTGGCCCCCGCCGGCGCCTCCTTCGACCACCTCCACAAGCAGCTCGTCGCCGTCGACGAGCTCGGCACGGGCCTGCGCCGGGAGATCGAGCGGGTGCGTCAGAACCCGTTCATCTACAACGACTTCGGCGTCGCCTATGCCCGGGCAGAGGGCCTGATCATCGCCGAGAACGAGCACGCCATCGCCATCGCCGGCTACGGGCACCGGTTTCCCTCACTCGAGGTCTACTCCAAGTCCGCTGCCCCCTCTCCCTTCCAGATGTCCGCCGCCGAGGTCCGGGGCTGGTCCGACCTGCTCCACGCCTGCCACGTCGCTGCGGGGGTGGGTGTGCCGTGCAACGAGGAGTGGCACTACCGCCCGCCGGGCATGGACGTCTCCATGCCGCTGCGGGTCGTCATCAAGTGGCGGATCTCGACCCTGGCGGGCTTCGAGGGCGGCACGAAGATCAACGTCAACACGATCGACCCGTGGACGATGCGCGACCGCGCCGTCGCAGCCCTCGAGCAGGCCGCAGCCGAGGGCCGGATCGCGTCGATGACCCTCGGCGACGCCTGCCCCGCCGAACCCCTCCGCTACATCTGACCGGCGGCGCCTCCCTCAGGCGAGGCCGAGGTAGCCGGCCTCCTCCCACAGCTCCTCGCGGACCGAGGGGTGGGCGGCGTTGTCGATGATGGCGCGGGCCTGGGCGCGCTCGGTGCGACCCCCGACCTCGGCCACGCCCTGCTCGGTGATGACCACCGAGGGCTGGAACGAGGTGACCGGCTCCTCGATGAGCGGGACGATCGTCGAGACGTTGGCCTTGGGGTGCCAGGAGCGCAGCGCCATGATCGCCTGGCCACCAGGAGCGTGCAGGGCCCCGACGATGAAGTCGGTCTGGCCCCCGAAGCCGGAGTGGATCCGGGCCTTGCGCCGCGAGGCATTGGCCTGGGCGAACAGATCCACCTGCAACGCCGTGTTGATCGAGGTCATGCCAGGCTGCCTGGCGACATTCGCCGGGGAGTTGACCGTCTCGGTGCGCAGCATGCGGATCTGCTTGTTCTGGTCCACCCACGTGAGCAGCTCCTCGGAGCCGGCCATGAACGAGGCGATGAGATAACGCTCGGGGTCGAGGGCGCCGGCCCGGTGCAGCGTCAGGAGCCGGTCGCTGAACATCTCCGTCCAGAGCCCGAGGTCGCGCAGCCTCGTCAGACCGGGCAGGGTCGCGTCCGGGATCTCACCGATGCCGAGCTGGAGGGTCGCCCCCGACTGCACGCGGCTGGCGCAGTAGTCGCCGATGACGGCAGCCGACTCCGCCCGCTCTCCCGTGGGCGGGGTCGACGCAGGGCGCGCGAGGACGTCATCGGCCTCGATCCACCCGTCGAAGAAGTCGAGCTCGTACTCGCCGTCGCCGTAGGTGTACGGCATCGTCTCATTGACCTGCGCCAGCACCAGCCCGCCCCGTCGACGGACGGCCTCGATCGCCGCCGGGATGACGTTGACCTCGATCCCGAGCGAGACCTTGCCGGCGATGGGCTTGGAGGTGTGCACGAGGACGATGTCCGGGTGCAGGGTGCGAGAGAACAGCGTCGGCACCATCGACAGCCGGGCCGGCACATACGCCAGCGTCGGGCTGTGGCGCATCCCCGAACCCACGAAGGACGTCTCGGGGATGACGCCGTCACGGACCGGGATCCCCTTTGGCGCGTTGAGGATGTTGAGCCGGTAGCGGGGCACGACCGAGTCGACGAGCGCCAGGAGGGTATGCGGCACGGCGGCATTCCCGCTCGTCACCACCCGCGGCGAACGCAGCGTCGCGCACCGTTCGCGGATCAGGGCGGTCAGGTCCTCGGAGCGGGTCGGTGACGTCACCTGGCCATTGTCTCCGACTGGCGGCCGGGGAGGAACGGGGCGTGCGAAGGTTTTGTCGGTGAGCACGGCATACTCATCGGCATGAAGATCGCTGTCGCTGGTGCCGGCTCCTGGGGCACCGCCCTGGCCAGCCTCCTGCGCGGCAACGGTCACGACGTCATCCTCTGGGACATCGACCCGGTGCCGGTCACCCAGATCGAGGAGACCGGCAACAACGCGCGCTATCTCCCGGACATCGACCTGAGTCCGGGTCTGCGGGCGACCACCGATCTCGCCGCAGCCGTCGCCGGGGCCGAGCTCATCGTCCTCGCCGTGCCGTCACCGGTGATGCGCACCGTTGCCGAGCAGATCAACGCGCTCCTGCCGACCGCCGCCGCGGACGTCGTGCTCTGCTCGGTCACGAAGGGCATCGAGGTCGACACCCTGATGACCATGCACCAGGTGCTCGAGGACGTGTTCCCGACGAGCATGTACCCCCGCCTCACCTATCTCTCCGGCCCATCGTTCGCCGTCGAGGTCGCCGCCGGCCTGCCCACCGCAGTGACGATCGCGGCGAAGGACCTCCGGTATGCGCGGATCGTCCAGCTCGCGTTCCACGCCCCGTTCTTCCGCCCGTATCTCACCGAGGACGTCATGGGCGTCGAGATCGGCGGCTGCGCGAAGAACGTCGTCGCCATCGCCGTCGGGCTCGCGAACGGGATGGGCTTCGAGCGCAATGCCGATGCCGCGCTCATCACCCGCGGTCTGTCCGAGATCACCCAGCTCGGCGTCGCCAAGGGCGCCAACCCGCTGACGTTCGGGGGCCTGAGCGGGGTCGGGGACCTCATCCTCACGTGCACCTCGGAGAAGTCGCGGAACTACCGGGTCGGCTACTTCCTCGGACAAGGCCTCAGCCTGGAGAGCATTCAGCGCCGGCTCGGGCAGACGGCCGAAGGCGTCGTCAATGCCAAGGCCGTGCACCTGCTCGCGCAGCAGGTCGGGGTCGAGATGCCCCTCTGCAACGCTGTGTACCGCCTTCTGTACGAAGGACTCTCGCCGCACAAGGCCGTCCAGGAGCTGGCAGCGCGCGAGCTGCGGCACGAGCTCCCGGACCGGTTCATCCCGGCCTGAGCTCGACCGGCTGCCCCCTTGAATGCAGGCCGCAGAGGCGGGAGAGTGCTCGGTATGGCCAGCGATGACACGACGCCCACCGGGCGCGAGTTCGAGAACGAGGACCTCAGCGGCAGCCGCTTCGAGATGGTCCGCCTCAACGACTCCCAGTTCTCGCAGGTCCGGTTCGACGGATCACGGTTCCAGAACATCTCCTGGCACAACGTGACGATGAGCTCGGTCGAGCTCGTCGACGTCGAGATCGGTGGTGACGTCTGGAACCTGCGGATCAATGGCGTCGACATCGGCCCGCTCATCGACGCCGAGCTCAACCGGCGCGACCCGGACCGTCACCTCGTCTTCCAGGAGCTGCGGGAGAGCCGGTCGGTCGAGGACTACCGCAAGGGCTGGGGAGTCATCGAGCATCGCTGGACCGAGCTCATCGACCGCGTCCGGGAGCTGCCCGAGGGCTCCGAGCACCGGTCGGTCGCGGGGGAGTGGTCTCTGGTCCAAACCCTCCGGCACATCTCGTATGCGGTGGCCGCCTGGATCGAGCGCGTCGCCCTCGGCGTCGAGGACCCGTTCGTCGACACCGACCTGCCGTGGGACGAGGCGCCCGCGGACATTCCCCGCCCGGTCGACCGTGACGCCCGGATCGCCCTCGACGACGCCGTCGGTGTGTGGCGCCGGCGGCAGCAGACGGTCCGTGACTTCCTCGAGTCGCTCACCACCGAGGACCTCGAGCGCACCGTCAGCACCGCCGGAGACTCCTGGCCGCAGGTCACGGACTTCCCGCTCGCCGAGGCCGTCCACATCGCCGTCACAGAGGTATGGGAGCACCACCAGTTCGCCCAGCGCGACCTTCATGCGATCGAGCAGGAGCAGGCTCAGGACTAGCCTCGGCGGTCGAGCCCGTCGAAGGCCACGGCCTCGAAGGTTGCAGGTGTGTGAAGGTGTCAGAAACCGATTCTCTGAGGAGGAAGCATGCTCGGCAGACTCATCCGATTCGCCCCGCTA
>JAAYSB010000283.1 GCA_012518475.1 Intrasporangiaceae bacterium
CGACGTCGGGGCGACCGACGATCGCCGCCGCGAGGGCGACGCGCTGCTTCTGACCACCGGACAGGCGCCGCACCGGTGTGCCGGCGAAGCTGTCTATCCCGAGGAGGGAGGAGAGGGCGTCGACCGGCTCGGGCGCGGCATACAGCCTCGACAGGTGGCGCAGCACGTCTCCGGCGCTACGGGTGTTGGGCAGGCCGCCGTCCTGCAGCATGACGCCGACTCGTGAGCGGTGCTCGGGTGCCGCATCCGACGGATCGGTTCCCAGGACACGCACCGTGCCACGATCAGGGCGCTGGAGCCCCTCGAGGCACTCGAGCGTCGTGGTCTTGCCGGCACCGTTGGACCCCAGGACTGCGGTGATGCGGCCCGAGTCCGCACTCCAGGTCGCACCGTCGACGGCAACGACGGGGCCGAAGGCCTTGTGCAGATCCTCGACAACCACAGCCGGTCGACCATCGGGTCGGCCGGGGAGGCTCTCGGCAGAGTGGGCAGACATCGTGCGTCATCTTAGGCTTAGCACCGTGAGCGATCTCCGCAGGCCCCTCGTCGACCCCGCAGGACTACCCGCCGTGGGGGTTGCAGCCCTTCCGGCGGCCCTGGCGGCGGTCACCCTTAGGGGGCGGCTGGCGCTCGGGCTCAGCCTGTTGCCGGCCGCAGTGGCGGCGTTCTTCCGTGACCCGGACCGCACGGCTGACAGCACCCCCGTGGATCCGGGCCTGGTCCTGTCGCCGGCTGACGGCAAGGTCATGCACGCCGGAGACCCCCAGCCCGGGGTCGCGCCGGAGGGGGAGTGGCTCCAGGTGGCGATCTTCCTGTCCGTGTTCGACGTGCACATCAACCGCAGCCCTGCTGCCGGCCGCGTGACGTCGGTCAGCTATCGACCCGGCAAGTGGCTCGCGGCCTATACGGCGGAGAGCGCCACCGAGAACGAGGTCAGCGAGATCGCCCTCGAGGTGCCGGTCGGCGACGGGCACCGGCCGCTGATCTTCCGCCAGATCGTCGGCCTGCTGGCCCGGCGGGTCGTGACCCGGGTCGCACCGGGTGACGTCGTCCGGGCGGGGGAGCGGATCGGTCTGATGAAGTTCGGCTCACGCATGGACGTCTTCGTGCCCAGGGACTGCTCCATCGAGGTCCGCCGCGGCGACCGGGTGGTGGCCGGCGAGACCGTGATCGCCCGCTGGACATGAGTCCCATCGAGCCCGACGAGCGCCAGATGCGCCGCTTCGAGCGGCGTGAGGCCCGCGGTCAGCGACGCAGGTTCGCCAGGTGGCGACTTGTCTCGCCCACCGGTGCCGACGTCGTCTCGATCCGCCAGCTCAGCAAGAAGGACCGTCTTCGCGTCACCGCCCCGAGCATCTTCACGACGGCGAACATGGCCTGCGGCTTCAGCTCGGTCCTGCTCGCCTTCCGCGAGCAGTTCACCTGGGCCGCCGGCATCCTCTTCCTCGCCATCCTGCTCGACATCGCCGACGGCTTCGTCGCCCGCAAGGTCGGCGCGACGAGTCCTTTCGGTGTCCAGCTCGACTCCCTCGCGGACCTCATCTCCTTCGGGATGGCCCCGGCCGTCCTCGTCCACACCTGGGCCCTCGACTCGTGGCCGATCGCCGCCTGGGCCGGTGCCTTCTTCTGGCTCGCCTGCGCCGCCTTCCGACTCGCGCGCTTCAACGTGACGGTCGACCCGATGGAGGACAAACGCTACTTCGTCGGACTGCCGAGCCCCGGCGCCGCGGCGGTCATCATCGCGACGATCTTCGCCCTCACGACTCCGGACGTCGGTCCGCGGGTCGGCCAGGTCGCGCTGCTGCCGGTCATCGTCTCGGTGGTGCCGGCGGTGCTCATGATCACGTCCGTGCGGTTCCGGTCCTTCCGCAACCTGCTCTCGCCGACGACGACCCGGGCCACCGCGATCACAGCCGCCATCGTGCTGGCCATCGTCGTCGGACTGGTCCTGGCCCCCGCATACACGATGCTGGGGATCGCGTATGCGTATGTCCTGAGCGCACCCCTCGGCGTCATCACCGCTCCCGCGCGGGAGCGGCTGTTCGGTCCCGACTCGGTCGCCCCGCCCCGCTATCGCACCCGGTCGGTGTTCCTTCCGGAGGACGACGACAGTGAGGACGACGACAGTGAGTTCGACGACGGTGACCTTGAGAGCGACCCCGGGTCCGGTGAAGACTCCCGGGGTTAGGGCATCCTTCCTTTGTAGTCTTTCGCGCATTTATCTAACATGTATGTGTGGTTTTTATCGAGCGATCCGTCATGCCCAGGGGACAGCAGTCCCCGGCGGCTGACCCCAGCACCAGGGACATGGTGCTGCGGAGGATCAGCGAGGCCGGACCGGTCACCGCGACAACGCTCTGCGCGGACCTCGGGCTGACCGACACCGCCATCCGACGCCACATAGACGGACTCCTCGCCGACGGGCTCATCGAGTCCCGTGAGGTCCGTCCTCCCGGTCGTCGCCGCCGCGGGCGTCCTGCACGCGGCTGGGTCGTCAGCTCGCAGGGCCATAGCGTCCTGTCGGCCGACTACGACCACCTTGCCAACGCGGCCCTGCGCTTCCTCGCCGAGACCGCAGGCCCGGATGCCGTCGCCGCGTTCGCCGAGCGGCGTGCAGCCGAGGTCGAGGAGCGCTACGCCGCTGAGCTGACCGAGGCCGGGGACGACCCCCAGGTGCGTGCCACCGTCCTCGTCGAGGCGCTGACGCGCGACGGGTATGCCGCGAGCACCCGCCCGGTCGGCTCCGGTGAGGCCACCCTCGGCCTGCAGCTGTGCCAGGGTCACTGCCCTGTCCAGCACGTCGCCGCCGAGTTCCCACAGTTCTGCGACGCCGAGACCGAGGCCTTCTCCCGTCTGCTCGGTGTCCACGTCCAGCGGCTGGCCACCCTCGCCCAGGGCGACCACGTCTGCACCACCTTCGTTCCCGTCGCCGCCGTCGCCGCCGGCCCACCTGACCGCCGGGGACCAGAGCACCACGACAACCATCCCGAGAACCCCACCCACCCACCGGAAGGGTCGAACCCATGAGCACCATCGAAGAGCTCAACCCAGGACTGAAGGACATCGGCCGCTATGAGTACGGCTGGGCCGACAGCGACACCGCCGGCTCCTCCGCCAAGCGCGGTCTGAACGAGGACGTCGTCCTCGACATCAGTCGCCGCAAGAGCGAACCGCAGTGGATGGAGGACCTCCGGCTGAAGTCGCTGCGACTGTTCGACAAGAAGCCGATGCCGCACTGGGGCAGCGACCTCACCGGCATCGACTTCCAGAACATCAAGTACTTCGTGAAGTCCACCGAGAAGCAGGCGACCTCCTGGGAGGACCTGCCCGAGGACATCAAGAACACCTATGACCGGCTCGGCATCCCCGAGGCGGAGAAGCAGCGCCTCGTGGCCGGCGTCGCCGCCCAGTACGAGTCCGAGGTCGTCTATCACCAGATCCGTGAGGACCTCGAGGAGAAGGGCGTCATCTTCGTCGACACCGACACCGGACTGCGTGAGTACGAGGACCTCTTCAAGGAGCACTTCGCGACCGTCATCCCCGCCGGGGACAACAAGTTCGCCTCCCTCAACACCGCTGTCTGGTCCGGCGGCTCGTTCATCTACGTCCCTCCGGGAGTCCACGTCGACATCCCGCTCCAGGCGTACTTCCGGATCAACACCGAGAACATGGGGCAGTTCGAGCGGACTCTGATCATCGCCGACGAGGGCTCCTACGTGCACTACGTCGAGGGCTGCACCGCGCCGATCTACAAGACCGACAGCCTGCACAGCGCCGTCGTCGAGATCATCGTCAAGAAGAACGCCCGCGTCCGCTACACGACCATCCAGAACTGGTCGAACAACGTCTACAACCTCGTGACCAAGCGCGCGACCTGCGCCGAGGGAGCCACGATGGAGTGGATCGACGGCAACATCGGCTCCAAGGTGACGATGAAGTACCCGGCCGTCTACCTCCTCGGCGAGCACGCCAAGGGCGAGACGCTCTCGATCGCCTTCGCGGGTGAGGGTCAGCACCAGGACGCCGGCTCGAAGATGGTCCACGCCGCTCCGCACACGAGCAGCACGATCGTCTCCAAGTCCGTCGCCCGCGGTGGCGGGCGCACCTCCTACCGCGGCCTGGTCCAGATCAATGAGGGCGCCCACGGGTCGAAGAGCTCGGTCGTCTGTGACGCCCTGCTCGTCGACACGATCAGTCGCTCCGACACCTACCCCTACGTCGACATCCGCGAGGACGACGTGCAGATGGGTCATGAGGCGACCGTCTCCAAGGTGTCCGAGGACCAGCTGTTCTACCTCCGCTCCCGCGGCCTGTCCGAGGAGGAGGCGATGGCGATGATCGTGCGCGGCTTCGTCGAGCCGATCGCCAAGGAGCTGCCGATGGAGTACGCCCTCGAGCTCAACCGCCTCATCGAACTCCAGATGGAAGGAGCCGTTGGATGAGCCTGCTTGCACCTGTCGGCCAGGCCGACAGCGCATCAGCGCCCCACACCCACAGCGCCGAGACCCTGGTCCCGGACGCGTCCCGCGCCGAGCGTACGCAATCGTATGCGGTCGCTGACTTCCCCGTGCCGGACGGCCGGGAGGAGGAGTGGCGCTTCACGCCGCTCGACCGGCTCGGCGCGCTCATGCGCGACGAGGCCACCGGCGCGTGCCTGACGTGGGAGGAGCAGCTCCCTGAGGGCGTCACCCTGTCGACGATGAGTGTCCAGGAGTGGCAGGAGCAGACCGCACCGAAGCCTGCCGACCGCCCGGCTGCCGTCGCGGCTGCGCACAGCGGTGGGGTCGGTGTCATCGACATCCCGGCCAACGCCGAGGTCGCCGAACCGGTCCGGATCACGCTGACCGGTGAGCAGCACGACGTCGTCCACGGCCACCTGCTCATCCGCGCCGGTCACCACGCCAAGGCGACCGTCGTCCTTGCCCACCAGGGCACCTCCTCGTACAGCGAGGTCCTCACCGTCGTCGCCGGTGACGGCGCCGAGCTCACGGTCGTCTCGCTCCAGGAGTGGGAGGACGACGCGCTCCACCTCGGCCAGCACGATGTCGTCGTGGGCCGCGACGCAACGGTCAAGCACATCGCCGTCACCCTCGGTGGCTCGGTGGTGCGGCTCAACACCAACGCGACCTATGCCGGCCCGGGCGGCTCCTTCGAGGGCCTCGGGGTCTACTTCGCGGACGCCGGCCAGCACCTCGAGCACCGGCTCTTCGTCGACCACGAGGCCCCGCACTGCACCTCGAACGTCGAGTACAAGGGCGCGCTCCAGGGCGACACCGCCCGCACCGTCTGGGTCGGCGACGTCCTCATCCGCGCGAGCGCGGAGGGCACGGACACCTACGAGCTCAACCGCAACCTCATCCTCACCGACGGCGCCCGCGCCGACTCGGTGCCGAACCTCGAGATCGAGACCGGGGAGATCGCCGGGGCCGGCCACGCTGCCGCGACCGGCCGCTTCGACGACCTCCAGCTCTTCTACCTCATGGCCCGCGGCATCCCCGAGGAGGAGGCCCGCCGGCTCGTGGTCCGTGGCTTCTTCGCTGCGATCATCGCCCGCATCGGCATCCCCGAGGTCAGCGACCACCTCATGGAGGTCATCGACCGCGAGCTCGAGTCCACCCCGGCCGTCGGGAACCGCTCATGACCGCCGAAACCGACCTGGACTGGATCCGCGTCTGCCGGCTCGACGAGCTGCCCACCGTGGGTGCCGCCCGCGCCCAGCTCGACGACCGGATCGTGTCCATCGTCCGCGTCGAGGACGGCAGCGTCCACTGCATCGACGACGAGTGCACGCACGGCAAGGTCTCGCTCTCCGAGGGCGAGGTCAGCGCGTGCACGATCGAGTGCTGGCTGCACGGGTCGCGTTTCGACCTGCGCACCGGCGAGCCTCTCAGCCCACCCGCGACCGTGCCGGTCGTGGTCCACACCGTGAAGATCGAGGGCGACGACGTCTTCGTCGCCCTGACCGAGGAGAACTGAATTCGTATGTCCGCACACACTCTCGAGATCCGTGACCTGCACGTCTCTGTCGAGACCGAGTCCGGCACCAAGGAGATCCTCCGCGGCGTCGACCTGACGATCCGCAGCGGCGAGACCCACGCGATCATGGGCCCGAACGGCTCCGGCAAGTCCACGCTCGCCTACGCCGTCGCCGGTCACCCGAAGTACACCGTGACCTCCGGCTCGATCACCCTTGACGGCGAGGACGTCCTCGACATGGAGATCGACGAGCGCGCCCGCGCCGGCCTCTTCCTCGCCATGCAGTACCCGGTCGAGGTCCCCGGCGTGACTGTGTCGAACTTCCTCCGCACCGCCAAGACCGCGATCGACGGTGAGGCGCCGAAGCTGCGCACCTGGGTCAAGGACGTCAACGCCGCGATGGAGGGCCTGCGGATGGACCCGGCCTTCGCCCAGCGCGGGGTCAACGAGGGCTTCTCCGGCGGTGAGAAGAAGCGTCACGAGATCCTCCAGCTCGAGCTGCTCAAGCCGAAG
>JAAYSB010000284.1 GCA_012518475.1 Intrasporangiaceae bacterium
AGCTCTGCGCTGAGCTCGCTGCCCGCGCCGACGAGCTCGTCGACGCGTTTGCCGTGGCCGAGCCGTGGATCGACTGCCGCCTGCTCGAGCGCGCCTGACCTCAACTTTCTCTCCCCACCCGGTATCGGGTGACTTCACCATGCTGCGGAAGCGTGGTGAAGTCACCCTTTCTCTCCGGGGGAGAGAAAGTTGTGACGATAACCGGTGGGACGACCACGCCGGCGAGACCCAGCACCATTCGAGGCCGCTCCCGTGCCCCACTGCGAGTGCGCCAACTGCGGCCCGGCCTGCGAGTGCAAGGACTGCACCTGCACCGAGTGCAACTGCGACACCTGCCGCCACTGAACCGCCCACCACTTACCTGACGCGCGCCACTCGGGGGCGCGTCGCATACCTCTTCGCGTTTCTGCGGTGTCGTTTGCGAGACTGAGCGCATGCGCCCCATCGTCCAGAGCAAGAAGCTCCAGAACGTCCGTTACGACGTGCGGGGGCCGATCCTCGTCGAGGCCCACCGCCTCGAGAGCGAGGGTCACAAGATCCTCAAGCTCAACATCGGCAACACCGCGCCGTTCGGGTTCGAGGCACCCGAGGCGATGGTCGCCGACATGGTGCACAACCTCCCGAACTCGCAGGGGTATGCCGACAGCAAGGGCATCTACAGCGCCCGGACCGCGGTGGCGCAGTACTACCAGTCCCGCGGCCTGACGGACACGACGGTCGAGGACGTCTTCATCGGCAACGGCGTCTCCGAGCTCATCACCATGGTGCTCCAGGCCTTCGTCGACGACGGCAACGAGATCCTCGTGCCGGCGCCGGACTATCCGCTGTGGACCGGCGCGGTGTCGCTCTCCGGTGGCACGCCCGTGCACTACCGGTGCGACGAGACGAACGGCTGGAACCCCGACCTCGAGGACATCGAGTCCAAGATCACCGAGAACACCTATGCGTTGGTCATCATCAACCCGAACAACCCGACCGGTGCCGTCTACAGCGAGGAGACGGTGCGGGCGCTCGTCGACATCGCGCGGCGCCACCAGCTCGTCATCATGGCTGACGAGATCTACGAGAAGATCATCTTCGACGACTCCGTGCACCATCACGCGGCGTCGTTCGCCGGGGACGACGTGCTCTGCCTGACTTTCTCCGGGCTGTCCAAGGCCTATCGGGTCTGTGGCTATCGCGCCGGCTGGGTGATGATCTCCGGCCCGAAGCACATCGCCGAGGACTTCCTCGAGGGACTGACCCTGCTCGCGAACATGCGGATGTGCGCGAATGTCCCTGCGCAGCATGCGATTCAGACCGCGCTCGGTGGATATCAGTCGATCAATGAGCTCATCGTCCCGGGTGGTCGGTTCTATGAGCAGAGCAAGCTCGCCGCCCGCCTCCTCAATGAGATCCCGGGTGTCTCTTGTGTCGAGCCGATGGGCGCTCTGTACTGTTTCCCGCGGCTGGACCCCGGGATCTATCCGATCGAGGACGACGAGGAGTTCGTCATCGGACTGCTTCGGGCCAAGAAGATCCTTGTCACTCACGGCACCGGCTTCAACTGGTTCGAGCCCGACCACTTCCGGCTCGTGACCCTGCCCGACACCGAAGTGCTCACCGAGGCGATCGGGCGGATCAGCGACCACCTCGCCACGCTGCGCTGACCGCTCGCTGCTGAATAGGCGACCTCGTCCTGGCGTGGCTGTTCCGTGCGGGCGACTGGGACCGGGCGCGCCTCTGGTGGGGCCATACGCGGCGTATCGGCGCTCACTGCCCTAGGCTGGCCGGTGATGCGCAAGAAGAGGATCCCCCTTGAAGACCGCGAGGACTACGACGTCCTCAGCGAGTTCAACGGTGCCGAGGACACGACCGACGACGCCGACTTCCTCACCGACCGCGGCAAGATCGCCAGGTCGGCCGGCTTCACGATCGGGATGATGATCCTCACCGCCGTCGCCTTCGCTCTCGGCGTCGCCTGGGGCACCCGGCGGGACCTGCCGACCGGCACCGACAACCCGATCTCGGAGATGGTGCTCCACGTCGGATTCGTCCTGCTCTGCGGTCTGCTCGCAGCCGCGATCGTGCTCGCCCTCGGGGCGCTCGCCGTCGGCATCCCCTACGCCCGCTCCAAGATGGCCGAGAGCCGGGCACGCTCGGCCGACAAGCGATCCTCCCGCTGAGGAGCGGTGCGTCCCCCGCCGCCCGGCCGCAACCCACGGATGCATGAAGTTCGCCCCTCTGGAACAGCGGTGACAGGGCATATCGGGTCCTGACGCACCGTCCACAGGATGCATCGGACACAATTCGTCCAAACTTTGTCCAAAGAAGTGCATCCAGCTTGGCGCTGAGATCGGAATACCTGGGCAAGACGCAACACCGCGTCGCATCTCGAAGGGAACAACGCTCATGCGCATCACCACTGCAGTCGCACTCGCCGGAGGGCTCTCGCTGGCCCTCGCCGCCCCCGCCCTCGCCAACGACGACGCCACGGTCTACATCCTTCACGGGGTCCCCGACGCGACGGTCGACGTCTATGTCAACGGCGACGCGGTCCTGGAGGACTTCGCCCCGGGCACCCTGACCGACGCCCTGACCCTGCCCGCGGGTGAGTACGACCTCAAGGTCACCGCACCCGACGCCGGAGCCGACGGCGAGGCCGTCATCGAGGCCAACGACGTGACGGTGCCCGCCGGCGCGAACATCACGGTGGTCGCTCACCTCAACGACGGCGGCACCCCGACGCTGACCCCCTTCATCAACGACGTCTCCGCGACCGAGGCCGGACAGGCTCGCATCACCGTCCGCCACACGGCTGCGGCTCCCGCCGTCGATGTGCGCGCCAACGGCGCCGTGGCCTTCGCCGACCTGACCAACCCGGAGGAGGCCTCGGCCGACCTGGCCGCGGGCACCATCAGCGCCGACGTCGTCCTCGCCGGCACCGACACCGTGGCCCTGGGTCCGGCCGACGTCGAGCTCGCCGAGGGCACGAACACCATCGTCTACGCCTGGGGCTCGGCCGAGGCCGACAACCTCGACCTCGCCGTCCAGGTCCTCGACGGCCTGCACAGCTCCCCGGACGCGGTCCCCTCGGGCACCGGCGGGCAGAACGGCACCGTGAACGCGGGCGGCATGGCCGCACTCGCAGCTCTGGGTGCTGCCGGCCTGGCGTTCGCAGCCACCCGTCGCCGCGCGAGCGTCGACGCCTCCTGACCATGCCGGTCCGGCACAGCTGGAGGAGGGTGGCCGTGGTCCTCACGGCCGCCCTCCTCGGCGCGGCGGTCGTCTATGCGGTGCTCACCGCGATCGCCCCGAACCGGATCACCGACCCGGACGCCGCAGCCACGGCCCTGCGCGACCCGGCACCCGTCGTGACGGCGACTCCCACAGCCCCACCCGCAGAGCCGTCGGCGCCGCGGCCCACCCTCGGCGTCCAACCGGCGACCCCCCCTCCGGCACCCGACCGGAGGGCTCCGACGCGGATCGCCGTTCCCAGCATCGGCGCGGAGCTGCCCGTGGTGCCGACCGGAGTCCGGGATGACGGCGCGATGGAGATCCCCGACGACCCCCGCACCGCCGGGTGGTACCGCTTCGGGCCCGGCCCCACCACCGACTCCGGGGCCATGGTCGTCTCCGCCCACATCGACAGCCGTGAGCTGGTCGGTCCCCTCGCCCGCCTGGGCGAGGTCAGTCCTGGCGACGAGGTCATCGTCGCAGCCGCCGACGAGGAGGTGCGCTATGTCATCGAACGGGTTGACAGCTATCCCAAGCAGGTCATCGATCTCGACGCGGTCTTCGACCGTGGCGGAGCCGCTCGCCTTCATCTCGTCACGTGCGGTGGCCGGTGGGACCCGGACACCGGGCACTACGAGGACAACGTGGTCGCCGTCGCTGTGCGAGCCGACATCGCCTAGACTGGCGGCC
>JAAYSB010000285.1 GCA_012518475.1 Intrasporangiaceae bacterium
CGCATCGTCACCTTCTGCACGACAACCGTCGTGGGGGCGACGGGGTCACCGGTCAGCGCGTCGATCTCGACCCGACCGTTCGAGAGGACCTCGAATGTTCCACTTGCAGCGTCGAACTCGGCACTCATTCGACTTGCCGGGTAGCGCGTCTCGATGGAGGTTGCAGGTGTCCCGCCTGACGGCGCCGGCCCGTAGCGAAAGCCGATGTCCTGTGGCGGCCGGCTGTTCCCTGCGCGGTCCAGTAGGGCCCTCGGATCGCCGAACAGGTTGTGCGGAGCGGGGCGTGAGCGGTCCCGAGAGAAGCCCTTCCCGTCGTCGACGTCGATCTGGGTGCCACGAGCGAGGTAGGGGCGTGTCTTCCCGGAGGTGCCTGAGAAGGCCAGGGCGACCGGACCGTAGTTCGCCAGGATCGTCGGGTCGTTGGGGCGCGCGCTCCGCACCGGACCGACGGAGTCCGGCATCGTGGTGGAGAACACCGCCACGAGCCGCGTCAGTCCGTACTCGACCTCATCGACATAGACGATGTCTGCCGACCCGATCCCGGCCCGGGGGTATGCGGCGGCGACGTGATCGATCTTGACGGCCAGGACCGGACCGCCGCCGAACGGCGTCGAGGTCGGTTCCGGCTCCGGGGTTGTCACCTCGTCGGTGGGCGTCGGGGTCGCAGCCGCAGTCGACGTGGAGGGTGGCGTGGTGGTCGGCGGTGCGGCCTCGGGCGTGTCGCTGGAGCAGGCCCCGGCGGTGAGGAGGACAAGTGCAGCGGCCATGGCCGCCGTCAGACGGCGCAGCTGGCAACGCGGACGGCTCGGCACCCCTGCACGCTACCTCTTTGGGGTCGACGAGGGCCTCTCGGGGGCGAACTCACCGGACCGACACACCACAGAGAAAGGGCTTCCGACCGCGTTTCCGCAGGTCAGGAGCCCTTTCAGCCTGGTCGGGGTGACAGGATTTGAACCTGCGGCCTCGTCGTCCCGAACGACGCGCGCTACCAAGCTGCGCCACACCCCGTGGCATGTCCGTCGCCGATCGAGAGAACTCTCGAGCGGCGACATCCGAGGATAACCGACGCGGGTGCAGTCGCTGAAATCGGTTCCCGGATCATCTCGTCCGGGAACAGGTTCAGGGGCGCGGCACCAGGGTGAGCAGCGTTGCCTCCGGTCGGCAGGCGAAGCGGACCGGAGCGAACCGGGAGGTGCCGAGACCGGCGGAGACATGCAGATAGGCGGCGTCGTCGGGCTGGGGCTGGGTGGAGGCTCGCGAGACCCAGGGGCTGACGTCCGAGATCCCGGGCCGGTCATCGAGGCGGTCCCGCTCGACCCGGTGCACGCCGGCCCCGGGCCACCAGCGGGACAGGCCCTTGGCGCGGCCGCGGTCGAGGTCGCAGTTCGTCACCACCGCACCCATGCCTGGAACAGCCAGCTGTCCGCCGTGCGTATGGCCGGCGATGATCAGGTCGGCCCCATCGGCGGTCATCGCATCGAGAACCCGTTGATAGGGGGCGTGCGTGAGTCCGATCGTCAGTGCTGCGTCCGGGCTCGCCGGGCCGGCGACCTCCTCGTAGCGGTCGAGCTGGATGTGCGGGTCGTCGACACCGACGAGCTCCAGCGGCAGTCCTGCGACGTCGATCAGGGACCGGGTGTTGTTGAGGTCCAGCCAGCCGGCGGCGCGCATGCCGCCGGTGAGCTCGGCGACGGGGAGCAGCCGGCGGTCATTGTCGTTCTGGCTGTAGTTCCGCGTGAGATAGCGCGCGGGATTCTTCGGGTTCGGCGCATACACATCGTTCGATCCGAGGACGAAGGCGCCAGGGAAGTCCATGAGCGGCGCCAGCGCCCGGAGAACGGGGGGCACTGCCTCCATGTGGCTGAGGTTGTCGCCGGAGTTGATGACGAGATCTGGCCGGAGGCGGGCGAGATCGCGCACCCACCGCGCCTTGCGCTCCTGGCCGGGAACGAAGTGCAGGTCGCTCACCTGGAGGATGCGCAGTGGGCGAGAACCATGGGGGAGCACAGGAACATCGAAACGGCGCAGGGCGAACCAGTTCCGTTCGATGACCCCGGCATACAGCAGACCGGCGGCGCCCAGGGCCGTCAGCGCACCGCCCGTCTTGCCGAGGCCAGCCAGAGTGATCATCACCCCCAGTCTCCCACCCCGCTCCGTATGCGCCGCTGTCAACGTCGAAAAGGGCTTGTCGAGCAGTGGGAGACTTGGAGCATGAGCACCCTCAAGGACGCCGTCCAGAACGACCTGCACACCGCGATGCGCGGGCGGGAGAAGGTCCGTGCCGGCACGCTGCGCATGGTCCTGACCTCCATCACCACCGAGGAGGTTTCGGGCACCGAGCACCGCGACCTCACCGACGACGAGGTGCTCAAGGTGATCGCCAAGGAGGCCAAGAAGCGCAAGGAGGCTGCGGCCGCCTACACCGACGCCGGACGCCCTGAGCTCGCTGCGCAGGAGGAGGCGGAGCTGGCGATCCTCGAGACCTATCTGCCGACGCAGCTTGGCGACGAGGAACTGCGGGCTATCGTCTCCGGGGTCATCGCCGAGACCGGAGCGACCGGTATGCAGCAGATGGGGCAGGTCATGAAGGCGGCCCAGGCTGAGGTCGCCGGACGAGCGGACGGCGGCCGGGTCGCCGCAATCGTCAAGCAGACCCTGCTGGGGCGCTGAGCCTCACCAGCTCACCTGTGGCGTGAGGATCAGTCCCCGCCGCCACGCCCGTCACCGGGTGGCGGCCCGCCTCGGCCACCACCGTTGTTCCCACCGCCGTTCGTCGGCTCAGCGCTGGGGGCCGGAGGCTCCGGCGACGGCTCATCGCTCGGCTCCTCGCTGGTGGTCGTCGGTTGCGGCCGCGGCGGCGGCGGGGGCACGTAGCCGTTGGACACGAGGATCGTGACCGAGCTGCCCCAGGGAGCCGAGGACGACGGCTGGGACCCGAGCACCGTGCCACGAGCGGCCCGGTTGTTGACCTCGACGACGTTGCCGTCGAAGCCGGCGTCCGCAAGGAGCTTGCGGGCCTGCGCCAGCGTCCGCCCCGCGACGTTCGGGATGTCGACGGTGCGGCCCTTGACGGTCTCCGGGCTCGGACGCGGGAAGGTCAGCAGCTCCTTCCCAGCGAGCGCGTCGTCCATGATGCGCTTCCAGATGGGCAGGGCGAGAGTGTTGCCGTAGACGCGCCGGTAGTACTGGCCGCCGATCTGGATGTCGCTCATCGAGCGGGTGTTGGAGTCGGGACGGCCGACATAGACCGCCGTTGCCAGCTGGGGGGTGTAGCCGGCGAACCAGGACTGGACCAGTCCGTCCGTCGTGCCGGTCTTGCCGGCGGACTCGCGGCCCCCCGCAAGCGGCTGACTCGCGCCAGTGCCGCCCGGCTCCATGACGCTGCGCAGCAGGTCGTTGACGCCTCGGGCGACCTCCTCGTCGACGACCTGCTCACACTTCGGCTCGGGCGTCATGATGGCCTCGCCGGAGGAGTTGAGCACCTCGGTGACAGGCAGAGCCTCGCAGTACCGCCCGCCGGCGGCGAGGGTGGCGTAGGACAGGGCGACCGTCAGCGGCGAGCTCTCGCCGGATCCGAGGGTGACCTCGGAGAGGTAGGGGTCGATCGGCTGGCCGTTGCTCTTGTGCAGACCCATCCTCGCCATGGTCTCCTGCGTGTCGCAGATGCCGACCTTGGACAGCACGAGGGGCACGAAGGCGGTGTTGACCGACCGGGCGATCGCACGTCGGAAGGTCATGTCGCCGCCGACGTTGCCCTCGGAGTTGCGCACGGTCATCGGCTCGAGCGGCGCGCAGTTGTCGACCGACTCGGAGGGGTCGAAGACGGCACCGTCGCTCCCGGAGTAGCGGCGGGCATTGACCGTGGTCTCCAGGCCCATGCCCTCCTCGACGGCGCGCACGACGGAGTAGATCTTGGCCGTGGAGCCGATCTGGAAGCCGCCGGACTCGCCGTACTTCTGGTCGACGCTCCAGTTGACCTCGGTGACACCGAAGGTGCCCTGGTCGTTGCCGAACGTCGAGGTCTGGCCGAGGGAGATGACCCGGCCGGTTCCCGGCTCGACGACCACAGCGGCCGCGCCGACCTCGGTGGGGTCACCGACCGGCACCAGCTCGGTCATGTGCAGAAGTGCACTGCGGTAGACAGCCGGGTCGAAGGTCGTCTTGACGGTCAGGCCACCGGTGTACAGGAGGTTCTCGCGCTCCTCGCGCGTCTCCCCGAACTCAGGGTTGTCGAGCAGCCAGTTGATGACGTACTGGCAGACGAACGGCATCGAGGCGTTCTGGCAGGTGCTCTGCTGGGGCTGGACGTCGAGCATCTCCGTGATCGGGACGGCCTTCCACGCGTCGATGTCGTCCTGCTTGGCAAGGCCGAGCGCACCGATCCGGTCGAGGACCACATTGCGGCGGCGCTCGGCCCCCTCCGGGTTGCTGATCGGGTCGGTGGTGCCGGGGTTCTGCACGAGCCCGGCGAGGACAGCGGCCTGACCGAGGTTGAGCTCGGAGGCGGAGATGTTGAAGTAGCGCAAGGATGCTGCCTCGACGCCGTAGCTGAGGGCACCGAAGTAGGAGAGATTGAGATAGGCCTCGAGGATCTCGTCCTTGGAGAGCTCCTGCTCCAAGGACATGGCGTACTTGGCTTCCTGGATCTTGCGCTGATAGCTGTCCGCGCTGGCCGCCTTCTCGGCCTCCTTGTCGCCGGCCTGGCGCGCTGCCTCCTGGAGGGCCATCTTGACGTACTGCTGGGTGATCGTGGAGGCACCCTGCACCTCGTTGCCGCGCATGTTGGAGACGAAGGCCCGGGACATGCCTCGCAGATCGACACCGTTGTGCTCATAGAAGCGGGAGTCCTCGATCGCGAGGATCGCGGTCCTCATGATCGGTGCGACCTCATCGAGGCCGACGATGATGCGGTTCTCGTTGTAGGGGGTGGCGATGACACCGCCGGCCGCATCGAGGATCACGGACTGCTGCGCCAGAGCGGTCGTCGTGAACTCGCTCGGCAGCTCTTCGAAGGCGGCGATGCTGGAGTTGGTCGCCGCACCGGTTGCGTAGGCTCCGGGAATGAGCAGCCCGGCCATGAGGACACCCATGACCATGGCGGTGGCAACGAATGCCCCCAGGAGGCTGAGCACCTGGGGGAGACTTTGAGCACGTCCCTGCATGGGGTCAGGGTAACGCCTCAACCTGGGTCCGACCCGAACCTGCTTCCGGTGGGCCGGGTGGTTGCCACAGATCGCACCGACACAGGCGGGTGCGCAGCGTAGCAAATGGGCTCAGGCTTGTGGGTTCTTCTGCGCAAGACTCTGGACAATGGGAGTTTTTCGTCGCACACTCACTGCGTCGCCACCTTCGGTGGCCGACTGAGAATGACGAGTCGCTTGCCCGGCTCCCTGCCTGAACGAAGGACCGCTATGACTTTGGTTCCCACTCGTGGTGCCGAGGCGGCGCGCGTGTCCTCGGCGACCGGGGCCGATGACGCTTGGCAGCGCGACTGGGCACCGCTGAGCCGGTGCGCGGACCAGGACCCTGACGCGCTCTTCGTCGAGGGCAAGGAACAACGGGTGGCCAAGATCGTCTGCCGCGGCTGCCCCGTGGTGGCCGAGTGCCTCGCCGACGCCCTGGACAACCGGACGCAGTTCGGGGTCTGGGGAGGGATGACTGAGCGCGAGCGGCGCGCCCTCCTGCGGGCCCACCCCCACGTCACCAGCTGGGCCGCGCTGCTTCAGGCCATGCGCGCCGAGGGCCGAGGGCCCATCCGGTCACCCGCAGACGTCGCGGAGCGACTCAGCCGGCCGAGCTGAGCGCGGCGCCGATCTCGCGAAGACCCTCGAGGTCGTGAATGTCCTGGGCCGCCGCGGGCACCTCTGTCACGGGGATGCCCGGATGCCCCGCGACGAACCGGTGCACGTGAGCATGGTGGCGTTCGGCGGTCTGAGCAAGATCCGCGTGCACCCGCAGCAGGCCCTCGGTGAGCGCCGCAGTCTGCGAACCGGTCCCGTCGACACCCTCCTCGCCGAGCACCTCGGCAGCGGCGTCGGCGCGCGCTGAGGTCAGGCTGGCTGCGGCCAGCCGTTGCACCCGGTTGACGATGACGCCGGCGAGTGGCATCTGCTCCTGATCGAGCCGCTGGACGAAGTAGGAGGCCTCGCGCAGCGCGTCCCGTTCAGGGGCGGCGACGACGAGGAAGGCCGTCCTACGGTCGCCGAGCAGCGCATACGTCTTCTCCGCACGCTGCCGGAACCCGCCGAACATCGTGTCGAGTGCGGCGACGAAGGTCTGCACGTCCTGGAGCATCTGGCCGCCGAGAAGGCGGGTCATGACAGAGGTAGCCATCGTGATGCCACCCGAGAGGACCTTGAGATAGGCGCGGCCGCCGGCCTTCGCCGGGGCCATGAGCAGCCGGATGAAACGACCGTCGAGGAAGGATCCGAGGCGCTTCGGCGCGTCGAGGAAGTCGAGTGCCGAGCGGCTGGGAGGGGTGTCCACGACGATCAGGTCCCAGCGGCCGTTCTCAGCAGCCTCCTCGCTCAGCTGCGAGAGCTTCTCCATGGCCATGTACTCCTGCGTGCCCGCGAAGGAGCTGGACAGGGCCTGGTAGAAGGGGTTCGCGAGGATCTGCTCGGCCTTCTCCGGCGTGGAGTGGTTGAGCACGACCTCGTCGAAGGTGCGCTTCATGTCGAGCATCATCGCGTCGAGCGAGCCACCGCTCGAGGTGTCGATCCCGACCACGGGGCGCGGGGTGTTGTCGAGCTCGCTCAGGCCGAGGGACTGGGCGAGGCGCCGGGCCGGGTCGATGGTCAGCACGACAACCTTGCGGCCGGCCTCCGCAGCCCGCACGCCGAGCGCGGCGGCGATCGTCGTCTTGCCCACTCCACCGGAGCCGCAGCAGACGATGATCGACGTCGACTCGTCCCGGACGAGCCGCTCGAAGTCGATCGGTGCGGCCTCCGGTGCACCGTGGACCGAGGGGTATGCCTCGCGCGCCATCAGACGATCCCTTCCTCGGCCAGGCAGTCGGCCAGGACGGACAGACCGCCGTCCTCGACCCCGCCCGGAAGGGCGGGCAGGTGGGCGAGCGGCAGGCCCTGGGCGGCGAGCACCGCGTCCTCCTGACGCTGCAGCTCGACCCGGTCGGCGAGGTCGCCGGCCTGGGCGAAGAGACCGCGAACCATCACCTTGGTCGCCTTGACCCCCGCAGTGACGAGGTCGTTCTGGACCGCCTCGACCATCTCCTCCCGCTCGGCGGCAGTGCCCGCCGAGATCGCGGCGAGCTCGTCGTCGGTGAGAAGCGGGTTGCGGACCTGGTTGACGAGGATGGCCCCGACGTTGAGCTCGGCCTCGCGCAGCTCCGCAATGGCGTCGATCGTCTCTTGCACCGGCATCTCCTCGAGGAGGGTGACGAGGTGGACGTGGCTCGTGCCGTGCCGGACCATGCGGGTGATCGAGTCGGCCTGGCTCTTGATCGGACCGACCCGGGCGATGTCGGCGACCTCGTGGTTGACGTTGAGGAAGCGCACGATCCGCCCGGTCGGAGGCGCGTCGAGGACGACGGCGTCATAGACGAGCCTGCCACCGCTCCTGCGGCTACCGGACCGGCGACCCGCAGCCTCGTAGACCTTGCCGATGAGGAGGACATCCCGGACACCGGGTGCGATCGTCGTCGCGAAGTCGATGGCGCCGACCTTCTCGAGGATCGATCCTGCGCGGCCGAGCCTGTAGAAGATCTGGAGGTACTCGAGGAGGGACTCCTTGGCGTCGACCGAGATGCCGTAGACCTCTCCGCCGCTCTTGTCCGCGAAGATCCGCTCGTCATGCCCGGAGAGGGGCGGGACGTTGAAGGCCTGACTGATGCCCTGCCTGCCCTCGACCTCTGCGATGAGCACCCGCTTGCCCTGCCGCGCGAGGGCGATCGCGAGCGCGGCGGCGACGGTCGTCTTGCCCGTTCCGCCCTTGCCCGTGACGATGTGCAGCCGGGTGCCGGCGAACGTGCCTGTCGATTGCTGTCCAGCCATGGTCGTCACAGTAGGCGGTGGCAATGTCAGGGCCGCAGTCCAGAGCGGGGAACGTGGCGGAGGCCACCTGAGGGCAGCGGCGATAGGGTGGCACGCATGGCTGAGACACAGAAGTGGGAGTACGCGACCGTGCCGCTCATCGTGCACGCGACCAAGCAGATCCTCGACCAGTGGGGCGAGGATGGCTGGGAGCTCGTGCAGGTGCTCGTCAACCCGGACAGCGGCGGCCTCGTGGCCTACCTCAAGCGACCGGTGACGGCGTGAGCGCCGTCGAGGACCGTCTGGCCGAGCTCGGGCTCAGCGTCCCGACCGTGGCCAAGCCGGTCGCCGCCTATGTTCCCGCCGTGCAGGAGGGCGACCTCGTGTTCACCTCCGGGCAGCTCCCGATGGTCGACGGGTCGCTCGCGGCCACCGGGAAGGTCGGAGAGGGAGAGGGACTCGTCACCCCCGAGCAGGCCAAGGACCTGGCCCAGACCTGCGCCCTCAATGCGATCGCTGCGGTCAAGGAGGTCGTCGGCGACCTCGACCGGGTCTCCCGCGTCGTCAAGGTCGTCGGCTTCGTCGCCTCCCAGCCGGACTTCACCGGGCAGCCGGGTGTCGTCAACGGAGCGTCCGAGCTGCTCGGTGCCGCCTTCGGAGACGCCGGCGTGCACGCCCGCTCGGCCGTCGGCGTGGCCGCGCTGCCCCTCGACGCCCCCGTCGAGGTGGAGATCATCGTCTCGGTGCGCTGAGCGAAGGAGCCAGAAGGTGTCTGTGCATGCGTGACTTCCATCTGAAGGGCCGGCGCCTCGGCGACGCTGCAGTCTCGTGGCTGCGCGGGGAGGTCGAGCCGACCGATCCGGTCCTCGCGTCCACGGTCATGCTCGTCCGTGCGGCGAACACGCGTTCCGGTCTCGAGGTCTTCCTCCAGCGGCGGGTCGCGTCGATGGAGTTCGCCCCGTCGGTGGTCGTCTTCCCGGGGGGGCGGGTTGACCCGCGCGATGCGCGCCCCGATGTCGAGTGGGTCGGCCGCTCACCCCAGGAGTGGGCAGAGGTCCTCGGCGTGGGTGAGGAGTCTGCCCGCCTGCTCGTGACAGCAGCGATCCGGGAGCTGTTCGAGGAGAGCGGCGTCCTGCTCGCGGGTCCGCACGCCGATGAGGTCGTCGCCGACGTGAGCTCGCCTGCCTGGCACGATCGCCGCACCCGACTGGCGAACCACGAGCTGTCGCTCGCCGAGGTGCTCACCGAGAACGAGCTGCTGCTCCGCAGCGACCTGCTCGGCTATCGGGCCCACTGGGTGACTCCCGAGTTCGAGCCCCGCCGCTATGACACGCGGTTCTTCGCGGCGACGCTGCCCGAGGGTCAGGTGCCGGACGACCAGACCAGTGAGGTCGACCACGCCGACTGGGCCGATCCTGCCGAGGTCCTCGACGCCCTGGCAGAGGGCGAGGTGCTCATGTTCCCCCCGACCCAGGTCTGCCTGGAGGACCTGACCGATGCCGGATCCCTCGCCGCGGCGGCGACCGACTTTGCCGACGTCCCCGTCGTCACGCCCGAGCTGATGCGGCTCGACGGCGGCGAGCTCGTGCTCCGGATCCCGCTGTCGGAGAGGGGATCCCAGTGAGTGCTCAGGCTCCCGCCTTCACCCAGGCGCCATGGTCGAGCGGTCAGGTCAGCCCGCACGCCTACTGTGTCCTCGCTCCGAACCCCGGCCCGATGACCCTGGACGGCACGAACACCTGGGTCGTCATGGCCCCCGACGGGGACGAGGCCATCGTCGTCGATCCCGGCCCGCTCGATGAGGCCCACCTGGCTGAGGTGCTGCGTGTTGTCACCGAGCGCGGCGCGCGGGTCACCGAGACGATCCTCACGCACGGACACCTCGACCACAGTGAGGCCGGTCCGCGCTTCGGCGAGCTCACCGGGTCGAGGGTGCGGGCTGTCGGGCGTGGGCACGACGATCTCGGCGACGGTGATCTGGTCACTGCGGCGGGAGTCGACCTGCGCGTCGTCGCCACACCCGGGCATACCTCCGACTCGATCTCGTTCGCCCTCGAGGCCGATCGCGCGCTGCTCACTGGTGACATGATCCTCGGGCGGGGGACGACAGTGGTGGCGCACCCGGACGGCGAGCTCGCCGCATACCTCGCCTCGTTGGAGCGGATCCGGGCGCTGACCGGCGGGGGAGAGGTGACCGCGATCCTGCCGGGTCACGGGCCGGTCATCCCCGACGCGGCGGCGATGGTCGAGTTCTACCGGCTGCACCGGGCTGAGCGGCTCGACCAGGTGCGCGCTGCGCTCGCCGACGGAGCCGGCCAGGAGGACGACCCTGTCGAGGGGGTGCTCCGCCGGGTCTATTCCTCGGTTCCCGAGGCCGTCTGGCCGGCGGCACGGCTGAGCATCCGCGCACAGCTCGACTACCTGCGCTCCTGACCACTCCTTTAACGGGTGGGGCGAGAAAGGGAGACTTCACCACGCTGCGGAAGCATGGTGAAGTCACCCCTTAACGGGTGGGGAGAGAAAGTTGTGACGCAGTCCTAGCGGGCGCGGCGCTTGAGCCGGTCGACGTCCTGGAGGAGGACGGCGCGGGCCTCGAGCTTGAGCCAGCCGCGGGACGCGAAGTCCGCGAGGGCCTTGTTGACCGTCTCGCGGGAGGCGCCGACGAGCTGGGCCAGCTCCTCCTGGGTGAGGTCGTGGGCGACCATGATGCCCTGCTCGACCGGGCGGCCGAACCGACGGGAGAGATCGAGCAGTGCCTTCGCCACGCGGCCCGGGACATCGGTGAAGACGAGGTCGGCGAGGCTCTCGTTCGTCCGGCGCAGGCGACGGGCGAGGGCTGCGAGAAGCGTCCCCGCGACGTAGGGGCGGCTGGTGATGAACTGCTGGAGCTGCTCGTTGGAGAGCCCGAGGATCTGGGTCTCGGCGATAGCGGTAGCGGTCGCGGTGCGCGGGCCCGGGTCGAAGAGCGAGAGCTCGCCGAACATCTCACCAGGTCCGAGGATGGCGAGGAGATTCTCGCGGCCGTCACTCGAGGTGCGTCCGAGCTTGATCTTGCCCTCGACAATGACATACAGCTTGTCGCCCTGGTCGCCCTCGTTGAAGAGCACGTCGCCGCGCTCCATCCGTGACTTGACCATCGCTCCGAGGAGAGTCCGGGCAGCATCGTCATCGAGCGCGGCAAAGAGTGGCGAACGCCTCACAACATCGAGATCCACGAGGCACAGTCTGCCATGCCGCCGACCCCAGGGGGCATGTTGGACGCGCGAAGGCTACTGTGTGGCAGGTGCCGATGATCGACGAGACCCCTCTCGCCCGCACCCGGCGCGCCCGACGGATGTATCGGCTGCTCCACGACCGGTACCCCTATGCGCACTGCGAGCTGGACTTCACGACCCCACTCCAGCTTCTGGTCGCGACGATCCTGTCAGCCCAGACCACCGACGTCGGCGTGAACAAGGTGACCCCGATCCTCTTCGAGAAGTACCCGACGGCGGCCGACTATGCCGGTGCCGACCGGGCGGAGATGGAGTCGATCGTCCAGCCGACCGGGTTCTTCCGCGCCAAGACGAACTCCCTCATCAACCTCGGGGCGGCTCTCGTCGAGCGCTTCGACGGCGAGGTGCCCCGGCGGCTCAAGGATCTGGTCACCCTTCCGGGCGTCGGCCGCAAGACCGCCAACGTCGTGCTCGGCAACGCCTTCAACGTCCCCGGGATCACTGTCGACACTCACGTCGCCCGCCTCGTGCAGCGCTTCGGGTGGACCGACGAGACCGACCCCGTCGCCATCGAGCACGCTGTCGGCTCACTCTTCCCACGGCGGGACTGGACGATGCTGTCCCACGTCCTCATCTTCCACGGCCGACGCACCTGCCATGCCCGCAGACCTGCTTGCGGGGCGTGCCCGGTGGCTCGGCTCTGCCCCTCCTTCGGGACCGGCGAGACCGACCCGGACCGTGCCGCGAAGCTGCTCAAGTACGAGCTCGCGCCGGGGGCTTCCCGATGACCGGGGCGCCGCAGCCGGCCTGGATGACCCGGGTGCTCGAGAAGATCGTCCACGACCCGCCGCAGTACTTCGAGCAGTTCCGGCCCCCGCCGGACCCGCCACGACGCTCCGCCGTGCTCATGCTGTTCGGCCCGGACCCCCGCGGCGGTGAGGATGTCGTCCTCACCGAGCGGTCCCACACGATGCGATCGCACGCCGCCCAGGTGTCCTTCCCCGGCGGTGGCCTCGAGGACCAGGACAGTGGCCCCATCGACGCGGCTCTGCGCGAGGCCGAGGAGGAGGTGGGGGTCGACCCCGCGTCCGTCTCGATCGCCGGCAGGTTCCCCCCGCTCTTCCTCGGGCCGTCCGGACACGCGGTCACGCCTGTGCTCGGCTGGTGGTCGCAGCCCGGCCCGATCGGCGTCGTCGACGAGACCGAGGTGGCCCACGTCGCGAGGGTGCCCGTTCCGGAGCTGCTCGATCCGGCGAACCGGTTCACCGTCGTCGGGCCGCACGGCTATCGAGGACCCGCCTTCTCGGCAGGCGGGCTGTTCGTCTGGGGCTTCACCGCGATGCTGCTCAACGTCCTGTTCGAGCTCGCTGACCTCACCGAGCCGTGGGACGAGGGGCTCGAGCGCGATCTGCCCCAGCACATCATCGAGGCCTGGCTGCGCGGCCGGCCCTGACCCTCGCCGCCACCGCCTCGCACCTGCGAAGCATGGCGGCGACAGCGCTTGCTGCAGCGATCGCTCGTCAGCTGGGGGTGACCTCGTCCGGCCGGTCCTGCCGCTCCAGCCAGTGCAGGATGAGCTGCGACGTGACCTCCGGAGCCTCCTCCGGGACGAAGTGTCCGATGCCGGGCAGCAGGTGGGCGGAGAAGGTGCCGCCGACATACGACGCGCTCCGGGGCATGAGTCCGGGGAGGACGACCGGGTCCGTCGCGCCGTGCAGCGCGAGCACGTCCATGGGGAGCCGGGACTTCAGCGCTGCGGCGAGCTGCCAGCCGCTCGGGCGCAGCTGCGAGCGGACCAGCCACCTGTAGTGCTCGGCAGCACAGTCCGCGACGAACGGCTGGGCGAGTGCGGCTGTGTAGCGCCTCACCTCCTCCTCGGAAGGGAAGCCGGGCGACCCCGACGCAGACCTCAGCCTGGACGCGACATAACCGTCCTTGGTCATCTCCCGCTCGGGGAGGAAGGGGGTCTGCATCCCGGCGAGGTAGCGGCCGGCGAGGAACTGCCGGGGGCTGGCGACGAGGGACGTGCGCAGCACGCGGGGGTGCGGCATTGCGATGGACACCAGCCCGCGGACCGTTCGGGGCTGGAGATACGCGGTGGCCCAGGCGATCCAGCCGCCGAGGCCGTGACCGACGAGGACGGCGTCGTCGGCCCCGAGACTGCGCACGACCGCGGCGATGTCCCGGCTGGCCGTGAAGGTGTCATGACCGCGAGGGGTGCGGTCCGAGGCTCCGAAACCACGCAGGTCGAGGGCCGCGGCCCGGAACCCGGCGGCCGCGAGGACGGGCAGCTGGTGCCGCCACATCCACCAGAACTGCGGAAAACCGTGCAGCAGGAGGACGAGCGGACCCTCTCCCTGCTCGGCGACGTGGAACCGGGAACCGTTGGCAGCGACGAACCGGTGGGTCCAGGGGCCCTCGACGAGGATGTCGTCCACGCCGTCGGAGCGGATACTCATGCCGGTCAGGCTCTCACCTTCGCGCGCGGTCAGGAACGGGTAGCGTCCTTGACGGCGGCAACCGTCAGCTGGGCCTGCTCGATGGCCTTCTCGGGCTTGGGCTTGCTCTTGCTCAGGGCGTTCTTCCCGAGGACGCCAAGGATCGCGGCGACGAGGAGGAGGACGACGGTGACGATGAGGTACCCGGCCCACAGTGGCAGCCAGATCGCGATGACGTGGGCCAGGGTGTGGAACAGATAGATGAGGGCGAACACCGCGAGGATGCCGGCTCCGACGAGCAGTCCAGCGCCCTTGCCCATGACCTTGGCGCCCTTGCTCACCTCCGCCTTCGCCAAGGCGATCTCGGACTTGACGATCCCTGAGATGTCGTGGCTCGCGTCAGCCACGAGCTGACTGATCGTCCGCTCGTTCTCTCGCAGGTCTTCTCGCTGGCTCATCGATTCCTCGCTCGTCGGGGCAGCCGGCGCCTGGAGCGCCGTTCGGACTGAACGCACAGGTATGCGGCCGCACCGCATACCTGAAACTCACCTGACCTTATCGCGGGGGTGAACCTTGGGAGCGCCGGTCGGGAAGGTCGCTTCGGGTCCTCGCCCCCGTGCGTTACGCACGGGCTCGCGCCGGTAGACTGCAACCCCGATCACATTCGCCTCGCCGGAGTCACCTGTCCCTGCGGGGTCTCTCGGGTACTTCGACCGACCGACCTCGGAAGTGACTACTGACGTGACCCTCGTCTGGCTGCTGGCAGCGCTCGCGCTCGTGCCGCTGCTCAGCCTGCCGCTGACGGGAGCGATCGGTCGCAAGAGCGGCTATCCCCTGGGCATCATCTTCCTCGTCATCGCAGCGCTGCTCCTCCCGGCTGCCCGCAAGGTGGTCGGCGGCGAGGTCATCGCATACAAGGTCGCCTGGGTCCCCGAGCTCGGCCTCAACCTGTCGCTGCGCCTCGACGGCCTGTCCCTCGTCTTCATCGTGCTGGCACTGCTCATCGGCGCCGCCGTCTTCTTCTACTCTGCCGAGTACTTCCTCCAGGGCACCCAGCGGGGCTTCTACCTGGTCATGACGGGCTTCACCTTCGCGATGGTGGCCTTCGTGCTCAGCGACAACCTCGTGCTGCTCTTCCTCACGTGGGAGCTGACGTCGCTGGCCTCGTTCCTTCTCATCGCCCGCAGCGGGCAGGCCGGCGAGCCGGCCTCGATGCGGACCATGCTGATGACCTTCATCGGGGGACTGACCCTGCTTGCCGCGATCGGTCTGATCGTCGCGCGCACCGGGACCACGAACTTCGCCGAGGCGATGGCCTCCGACGTGTGGGAGCGCTCGCCCGGCTTCACCGCGCTGGTCGCCGTGCTCATCGCGATCGCCGGGTTCTCCAAGGCGGCTCAGTTCCCCTTCCATCTGTGGCTGCCGGATGCCATGGCTGCTGCGACGCCGGTCAGCGCCTATCTGCACGCCGCTGCGGTCGTCAAGGCCGGTATCTATCTGCTCATGCGGTTCACCGCGTACTTCCACGACGTGGCGGTCTGGAAGGTGCTGCTCATCTCGGCAGGTCTGTTCACCGCCTGCCTCGGAGCCTGGTTCGCCCTGCAGCAGAAGGATCTGAAGAAGCTCATGGCCTACTCGACCGTGAGCCAGCTCGGCCTCATCACGGCGACGATCGGTGTCGGGACCGAGTTCGCCCTCGCCGCGGCGGTGCTGCACACGATCGCGCACGCCTGCTTCAAGTCCGGCCTGTTCATGCTCATGGGCGTCGTCGACCACCAGGCCGGAACCCGCATGATCGACCGTCTCCCCGCCCTGCGGCGGACCATGCCGTGGACGTTCTGGGCGACCGTCGTCGGGCTGGCGTCGATGGCCGGCATCCCACCGCTGCTCGGGTTCATCTCGAAGGAGAAGGTCTTCACCTCCTTCCTCGACATTGAGTCGACCGGACTGGCCTGGGCCGCGCTCGCGATCGCCGCCTTCGGAGCGGTCCTCACCTTCGCCTACTGCGGCAAGATCCTCACCGGTGCCTTCATCGACGGGGACGAGCCCGACAAGGACATCACCGAGGCATCCTGGAAGGTCATCCTCCCGGCAGCCTTCCCGATCCTCATCGGACTGCCGCTCGCCTTCGTCGTGTCCTGGCTCGAGGCGCCTATCTCGTGGGCCGTGACCGCGGTGTTCCCGGCCTACACCGACGGTGTCTCCCTCTATCTCTGGCACGGCATCACCGCCGAGCTCATCATCACGCTCATTGTCTTCGCGCTCGGCACCGCACTCATCATGCGCCGGGCCGTCCTGCGCCCTCTTGTCGAGCGTCCCACCTTCCGACGCGAGGGAGCCCAGGTCCTCGGCGAGATCCGGGATTGGGTCATGGACCGCGGCATGTGGCTCGCGGACCTGACCCGGATGGACTACCCCGCGCGGCACGTCGGTCCGATCATGGTGTCGCTCGCCGCCCTGATCGGAGGCGGCTCGCTCGCACTGTGGGCGACCGGCAATGTCCAGCCGCTCCAGCCGGGCCTGAACCGGTGGATCGACGTGGGGCTCCTCGTCATCGCTGCCGTCGGAGTCGTGGCGCTCTGTGTGACCCGGTCCAGGCTCGGTGGGACGGTGCTGCTGGGTGGGATCGGGATCGCCATGACGCTCCAGCTCTTCATGCTCGGCGCCGCGGACGTCGGCCTGACCCAGCTGCTCGTCGAGGTCCTCACCGTCCTGGTCATCATGCTGGTCCTGAGGAAACTGCCGCTCGAGTTCAGCGACAGCAAGAACCCACGCCGGAAGCGCACCGCGGCCCTCTCCATCGGTGTCGGGGCGCTCACTGCGTTGGCAGCATTCACCTTGATCGGCCGCCGGGAGCGTTCCGACGTGGCCGACTACTACATCTCCAACGGCCCCGAGGTGACCGGCGGCGACAACATCGTCAACGTCATCCTCGTCGAGTTCCGGGCCCTGGACACCTTCGGGGAGCTCACCGTCCTCGGCATGGCCGGTATCGCGATCATGGCCGTCCTCGGGACGATCCCGCGCCGCTACCTCGACCCGCGACCGGACCCCTCACCGGACTCGCCGGTCGCATATGTACCTGCCCCCGTCATCGAGCTCGACGCCAAGGGCACCCGCGCCTACAGCGCACTCGAGAACACCGTTGCGAACACCGAGCCGCTGCGGCTCCTCCTGAAGCCACTGCTCCCGGTCCTGGCCATCATCTCGGCGGTGCTCTTCTGGCGTGGCCACAACGCCCCCGGTGGCGGGTTCATCGCCGCCCTCGTGGCTGCCTGCGCCGTCGCCTTCGTCTACATGGCCAAGCCCGAGGACGGTCCGGTGTCCCGGCCGAGGACCCCCGTGGTGCTCATCGCCGGCGGCGTCATCACCGCGGTGTTCAGCGGTCTGCTCGGCTATCTCGCCGGCGACTTCCTCGAGCCGGTCAGCACCTACCTGTTCGGCATCAAGTGGATCAGCTCGCTGCTCTTCGACGTCGGCGTCTACACCGCGGTTCTCGGACTGGTCATGGTCGCGTTCAACGTCCTCGGCTCCTCCGGCCAGGAGAAGAAGAGCCACATCGAGCAGAGCCCGCACGACGAGGAGGTGACCGCATGATCATCGCCCTCACCATCGGCATCCTCGTCGGCGGCGGCACCTACCTGATCCTCCAGCGCAGTCTGGTCCGCATCGCCTTCGGCGTGGGCATCATCAGCCACGCGGTCAACCTGCTCCTGCTCACCTCCGGTGTGCCGGCGTACCGCGACGAACCGCTCGGGGGCCGGATGGACCCGGCGCTGGCTGCAGACCCCTTACCGCAGGCCTTCGTCCTCACCGCAATCGTCATCACCCTCGCGGTGACGGTGTTCCTCCTGGCCCTGGCGGTCATCGGGCGCAATGACAACACCCATCGCATCCCGGAGACCGGAGAGGAGCACGATCGATGAACGCGGCCCTGCTCCCTCTCATCGCCGCGGTCCCGCTCCTGCTCGCCGGGGTCACCGCCCTCGTTCCCGGTCGCCTCCTGCACCGGCTGATCCTCCTCGGGACGCCCCTGACGACCGGCCTGATCGGGATCTGGCTGCTCCTCCAGCACCTCGGTGGGACGCCCGTCCTCGCGGCCCAGGTCGGTGGCTTCGTCCCAGGGATCTCGATCCCCTTCGTCTCCGACACTCTCGCGGCCGGCATGCTCGCGGTGACCGGACTGACGACGGTCATCGTCCTGTGGTTCTCCATCCGGAGCACCGAGGACACCCTCGCCTTCTTCACCCCCCTCGTCCTTGTCCTCGTCGGCGGGGTCAACGGCGCCATCCTCACCGGGGACATCTTCAACCTCTTCGTCTTCGTCGAGGTGATGCTCCTGCCGTCCTATGCACTGCTCGCCATGACGGGCACGTGGCGGCGGCTCGGCGTCGGCCGGCTGTTCCTCACCGTCAACCTCGTCACCTCGTCCGTCTTCCTCATCGGGATCGCGCTCCTCTATGCCGCCGCCGGGGCCGTCAACATCGCCGCCCTCCACGGGGCAGCGACGGACGACCCCAGAGTCGCCCTCGGCGCCGGAACAGTCCTCCTCGCGCTCACCATCAAGGCCGGAGCGGTGCCCGTCCACGGCTGGCTGCCCCGCGCCTACCCCGGCACGTCCGCCATGGTCATGGCGCTGTTCGCCGGACTGCACTCCAAGGTCGCGCTCTACGCGATCTACCGCATCTACTCGGTCGTCTTCGAAGGCACCCAGCGGTGGATCCCCATCCTGCTCACGGTCGTCCTGCTCAGCATCCTCGTCGGAAGCTGGGCGACCTTCTCGGGGAACACGATCCGCCGTGCGATCGCGTTCCAGATGGTCGCCGGTGTGGGCTACATCCTCCTCGGGGTCGCCCTCTCGACCGCAGCGGCCCTCGCAGCCGGTCTGGTCTACCTCGTCCACCACATCCTCACCGTGGGCGCGCTCCTCCTCGCGTCCGGCGCGGTCGAGAAGACCTACGGCACCGCCCATCTCATCCGGCTCTCGAACCTGCTGCGACGGGAGAAGGCCCTGGCCTGGATCTTCGGCCTCGGCCTGCTCTCCCTCGTCGGCTTTCCCCCGTCCTCGGGGTTCTGGGGCAAGGTCGCTCTCGTCCTGGCGGCGGCCGAGTCCGAGCCCCTCGTGGCGTGGCTGACGATCGGGACGATCATCATCGCGAGCATCATCTCCCTCATGGCTCTCCAGCGCCTCTGGCACGAGGTCTTCTGGGGTCCGAAGATGGAGCTGTACCGGCCGGCCGACCCGCTGCTCCACGACGGCGACGCCAAGCGGCCCGTGCCGCTGCAGGACTGGGTGCGGATCCCGTTCGCCGACCTCATGCCCGCAGCGACGATGCTCGGCCTCGCTCTCCTCGTCTTCGTTCTCCCTGGGCCGTTCTTCGACGTCGCTGCCTCCGCCGTCGTCGGCCTGCTCGATCCGAGCGCCTATGTCCAGGCCGTTCTCCCGCAGGGGGCCCTGCCATGATTCGGTTCTGGTACGCCGTCGTCTATGTCCTCTGGCTCCTGTTCGAGGTCCTCAAGCAGGCTGCCCGCCTCGGCTGGGACGTCCTCACTCCCGGCCTCGATGTCTCACCCTCGATCGTCGAGTTCCCGCTCCACGCATCCACCGATCTCGAGATCGCGGCGATCGAGAGCTCCATCACCGTCACCCCGGGCACCCTGACGCTCGGCATCTATGAGCCCGAGGACGGGTCGACGAAGAGCCTCTTCGTTCACTTCCTCTATGCCCACACCCACGAGGGCGCTATCGCCGAGCTCGAGGACATGGAGCGCCGGCTCCTCCGGGCGACGCGTGGCCCTGGGAAGGAGGGGACCTGAGCATGACTGTCGTCCTGACCATCGCTCTGGTCATCATCGGCATCTCCGCCCTGCTCGGCGTCATCGCGACGCTGCGTTCGGAGTCCGATGCGAGTCGCGCCGTCATCGGTGACCTGCTGTTCTTCGCGGCGATCGCGGCGTTCGTGCCCACCGCCGTACTCACCGGCTCCGCCGTCGTCTTCGATGTCGCCCTGCTCGCGACGATGCTCGGCATCCTCACGACGATGGCGCTGGGCCAGATCCTCACGAGAGGGAGGCGCTGACCATGACCGTCGAGCTCGTCTGGCACATCGTCGCTGCGGTTCTCGTCCTCCTCGGAGCGTTGGGCTTCCTCGTCAGCGCCATCGCCATGCTCCGGGTGCGCGACGCCGTCAGCCGCGTCAACTGCCTGGGCCCGGCGACGGCTGTCGGCCTCCCGTCCATCCTCGTCGGCGCCCTCATCGAGCAGACCATCGCGACGGGCTGGAGCTGGGGCGACGGCGTCAAGGTCGTCCTCGCCGTCCTCGCCTCGCTCATCGTCTCCTCGGTCGCGTCGAACACGCTGGGCCGGGCCGCCTACCGCTCCGGTGCGCCGATCGACCCGCTGACCGACCCGAACGAGCTCGCCGGCCGCTGAGACCGCCGGCTCCTGGACCCCACGGCAGAACTCGCCCAGACCTCGAGGACTGGCGCCGGTCCCGACCAGACGCGTCGGTTCCGACCAGACGCGGAGGTGCGGCGGTGACAGCGGCGCGCCCCGCATACCGATGGGGTATGCGGGGCGCACCTTCTCGGGCAACGGGACCGATCAGTCCGCGGGGGCGGCCATCCCGTCCTTGATGAGGTTCATGACGCTGCTGTCCGCGAGTGTCGTGACGTCCCCGACCTCGCGGTTCTCCGCGACATCGCGCAGGAGGCGGCGCATGATCTTGCCGGAGCGGGTCTTCGGCAGCTCGGGCACGATCATGATCGTGCGCGGCTTGGCGATCGGGCCGATGTCCTTGGCGACCCAGTTGCGGAGCTCCTGGACGAGGTCGCCGCCCTCACCCTCCTCGTCAGCCTCCTGGACCGCGTCCTCGATGAGGATGACGAAGGCGCAGACCGCCTGACCCGTGGTCTCGTCGCTCGCACCGACGACGGCCGCCTCGGCGACCTTCTCGTGGGCGACGAGCGAGGACTCGATCTCGGCCGTGGACAGCCGGTGACCCGAGACGTTCATGACGTCGTCGACGCGGCCGAGCACCCAGATGTTGCCCTTCTCGTCGTAGCGGGCACCGTCGCCGGCGAAGTAGTACTCGGGACCGAAGCGGTTCCAGTAGGTGTCCTTGTAGCGCTCCGGGTCGCCCCAGATTCCGCGCAGCATCGACGGCCACGGCTTGGTGAGGACGAGGTATCCGACCTTGTCCGGGTCGTGCGTCGGTTGCCCCTCGTCGTCGAGGATCTCGGCGCTGATCCCGGGGATGGGCTTCTGCGCCGATCCCGGTTCGAGCTCGGTGACGCCCGGAAGGGGGCTGATCATGATCGCGCCGGTCTCGGTCTGCCACCAGGTGTCGACGATCGGTGCGGTGCCGCCGCCGATGTGCTTCTGGTACCAGGTCCAGGCCTCGGGGTTGATCGGCTCACCGACCGAGCCGAGCAGACGGATCGAGGAGAGGTCGAACTTCGCCGGGATCGACTCGCCCCACTTCATGAAGGTCCGGATCGCGGTCGGAGCGGTGTAGAGGATGGTGACGCCGTACTTCTCGACGACCTCCCACCAGCGGCCCTGGTGCGGGGTGTCGGGAGTGCCTTCGTAGAGGACCTGCGTGGCGCCGTTCGCGAGTGGGCCGTACACGATGTACGAGTGCCCGGTCACCCAGCCGACGTCGGCGGTGCACCAGTAGACGTCGGACTCGGGGTGGACGTCATGGACGATCGCGTTGGTGTAGGCGGCCTGGGTGAGGTATCCGCCGGTGGTGTGCAGGATGCCCTTGGGCTTCCCGGTCGTCCCGGAGGTGTAGAGGATGAAGAGCGGGTGCTCGGAGTCGTGCGGCAGCGCCTCGTGCTCCTCGCCGGCCGCTTCGACGACGTCGTGCCACCACACGTCGCGGCCCTCGGTCCAGTCGACGTCGGTGTCCGTGCGCCTGACGACGAGGACCTTCTCAACGGTCGTCTCGCCGGTCAGGGCGGCATCGACGGCGGGCTTGAGGGGGGAGGGCTTGCCGCGGCGGAACTGTCCGTCGGTGGTCACGACGACCTTGGCCTCGGCGTCGCCGATCCGGCTGCGGAGGGCATCGGCGGAGAACCCGCCGAAGACCACCGAGTGCGGGGCCCCGATGCGCGCGCAGGCGAGCATCGTGAAGACCGTCTCAGGGATCATCGGCATGTAGATCGCGACCCGGTCGCCCTTCTCGACCCCGAGAGACTCGAGCGCGTTGGCGGTCTTCTTGACCTCCCGCGTCAGGTCGGCATACGTGATCGTCCGGGTGTCACCACCCTCGCCCTCGAAGTGAATGGCCACGCGGTCGCCGTTGCCGGCCTCGACGTGGCGGTCGGCACAGTTGTAGGCGACGTTGAGCTCGCCGCCGCCGAACCACGTGGCGAACGGGGCGTCGCTCCAGTCGAGTGTGGTGTCGAAGTCCTTGGCCCAGGTGACGTAGGACCTGGCCTGCTCGGCCCAGAACGCCTCGTAGTCGGCGTCCGCCTGGGCATACAGCTCTTCCTGGCCCCGGGCCTGCGCGGTGAACTCGGCGGTGGGGGTGAGGCTGCTCTCGGTCATGTGGGAACTCCTAGAGGGTGTGACGGCGTCGGCACGATCCCCTCTACCCAACTACGCGGGCGACCCCAGCGGCAAGAGAGCGACCAGGTCGGACGCTCGGCGGACCGGTCGGGGCGATCAGCGGTATGCGTGGAGCGGTCAGTGATCGTCCGTGGACGTTGCGTCCGGGGTGCGGAGCCGGTATCCCATGCCCCGGACGGTCTCGATGACGTCCGCACCCACCTTCTTGCGCAGGTAGCGCACATAGACGTCGACGACATTGGAACCGGGGTCGAAGTCATAGCCCCAGACGTGGCTGAGGAGCTGTTCGCGGCTCAGCACGTGGTCGGGATGGCGCAGGAACGTCTCGAGGAGGACGTACTCACGCGAGCTGAGGTCGCTCTCCTTGCCTCCAACCCGAACCCGTCGGGTGCGCATGTCGAGGCTGATGTCCCCGACGGTGAGGATCGTTGCGTCCTGCTCTGGGGTCGAGGAGCCGGTGCCCTCGGTGCTTCGCAGCCGCAGCCGGATCCTGGCGAGGAGCTCACCGAAGCTGAACGGCTTCTGCATGTAGTCGTCGGCCCCGCCCTCGAGACCGGCGATGGTGTCGGCGACCGAGTCCCGTGCCGTGAGGATGATGACGGGCAGGGTCGAGCCGCTGCCGCGGATCCGGCTCAGCACCTGGAAGCCGTCCATGCCGGGCAGCCCGATGTCGAGGATCATCAGGTCGAACTCATCGGTTAGCGCCATGGCCATCGCAGTGGGCCCGTCCTCGACGATCACGGGGTTCAACCCGCTCGCCGTGAGTCCCTTGGCGATGAACGAGGCGATCCGAGCCTCGTCCTCGGCGACAAGAATCCGACTCATCACTTCTCCTCTCGGGGGCCAAGCAGATAGTCCTCGAGTGAGTGCTCGCCGGAGTGCTCACGTCGTTCGCGGGTGCGGGGCCGGGTGTCCTTGAGGCCGGTGTCCTCGGCGAGTGCTGGGTGCACGTCGGTGATGACAGTATGCGCTCCGGTGCCGGGATCGTTCACCCGCGGTATCTCGAGGATGAACTTGGCACCGCCCCCTGGGGCCCCGTCCGTGACCGTTGCCGTTCCGCCGTGAGCCTCAGCGATAGCGCGGACGATCGGCAGGCCCAGACCCGTGCCGCCGGTCGTCACTCCCGTTCCGGCCTGGAACCGGTCGAAGATGCGGGCCCGATCGGCCTCGGGCACGCCCGGTCCGCTGTCGCGGACCCACAGCTGGACGCCCCGAGGGCTGCTCGAGCAGCCGAAGGCGATGACGTCGCCCGGCTCGGTGACCTTGAAGGCGTTGCTCGCGAGCTGGAGGAGAGCCTGGGTCAGACGGCGCGGATCGGCGAAGACCGAGAGCGGCTCGCTCGGGTCGAGCAGCCAGGTGCGCTCACCGAGGGCGCTCGCCTTGTGTCGAGCCTGGTCGATGAGGACGTGGAGCTCGACCGGCTCGCGGGTGAGGAAGTCGGGGCGCTGGGACTTGGCGAGGAGCAGGAGGTCCTGGACGAGGAGGTTCATCCGGTCGAGCTCGTCGATAGCCAGGTCCCGGGTGGAGTCGACGTCCGCCGGGTCGGCGCTGTCCATGAGCTCCAGATGCCCGCGAATGACGGTGATGGGGGTGCGCAGCTCGTGGCCCGCGTCGTCGAGCATGCGCCGCTGGGATCCGAGGGCAGCCTGGAGGCGGTCGAGCATCAGGTTGAAGGTCGCGCCCATCCTGGACACCTCGTCGCCGCCGGTGACGGTGATCCGTTGGTTGAGGTCGGTCTCGCTGATGCTCGCGGCGGTCCGGCTCAGGTCCTCGATGGGGGCGAGGATGTGCCGGGCGAGCATCCAGGCCGCGAGGCACAGACCGAGCCAGGCGAGCAGAGCTGCGACGCCGTAGACCTTGATGGTGTCCTGCAGGCCGGTGAACGCGTCGTCGAGATAGTGCGCGACGACATAGTGCGACATCTCGCCGGACTTCTCGATCGGGAGCACCGCATAGAGGATGTCGCCGTGCTCGGGCGACTGGTAGCGGGCATACGCCGTGGTCTGGTTCTCCGTGGCCAGGCTCCGGAACTCGGGGTCGAGGTGCAGCCGGCCGCCGCCGTCGCCGATGTTCGCGCGCGGTGTGAAGCCGATGTGTGTCTCATTCGCGTCCGGGACGTTCCGCTGCATCGAGACCTCGATGAGACGGGCGGCGTCGTCGAAGGCAGTGCCGCTGTCCGGGTCGATCCCGTTCGTCGCGAGCTCGCGGAACTCGCCCATCTCCTGCTGGAGGCTCAGGCCCACGTTGTCGACGATCCGGTTGCGCTCGACGAGGATGGCAGCCAGGCCCGCGAGCAGAAGTCCGATCGCGGACAGCAGGGCGATCGAGCCGACGATCCGCCGGCGCAGCGTCAGGGCGGAGCGCAGGTCGGTCAGGCGGGTCTGCCCAGGGTGGTCAGTCATCGTCGGACTCTTCCCACTCGTCATCGTCGGGCTCTTCCCACTCGTCATCGTCAGGCTCCTCGCAGTCGTCATCATCGCAACCCGGAACAACGACCCGACTCGGCGCAGCCGGCTCCGGTGTGACCACAGAGGCCTTGGGCGTCGCCGGTGCCGGCGCCGGCGGTGTTGTGGCCGTCTCCGTGGGAACGGCGGTCGTCGGTGTCGGCTCCTCGGTGAGGGTCACGGCTCCGGGGGTGGGGCCGTCCAGATCGACGGGTTCGCCGAGACTCGGCTGACCCAGCGGGCCAAGGAACATCACCAGGGCAACGATGGACACAGCCGACATGGATCCCCACAGGACCCAGAGAAGGCGACTGACCGAACGCATACCTCTATCGTCGCCCGTGCGGGTGAGTGCTGATGACGATAATCGGTGACAGTCCTCTCATCTGTGATGAGAGTGTTCTCATGATCAAGGGTCTCAAGCGATCAGGACCTTTTCGAGGCCTCGTCCGACGGCTCTCGCGGCGGCTGGCAGACTGGCGCGGTGAGTGAGTTCGATGAGGCCCTGCAGAGTTCACAGCTGACCGAGGACTGGACGATCGGCGACGCGGTCAACGGCGGGATCGCCATGGCGCTCATGGCCGACCGGCTGCGCGAGACCGTCGATGTCGACGGACATCACCCGGACGCTCTGGCGCTGTCGGCCTACTTCCTCTCGGCCACGCGCGCAGGGTCCTTCTCCGTGGAGACCGAGCTGATCCGCGCGGGCCGGACGATGTCGACCGGCCAGGTCTCGCTGCGTCAGGACGACGGTGGCGCGACGGTCGAGCGCATCCGCGCGCTCGCGACCTTCGGGGACCTCACGTCGATGTCCGAGCCGATGCGGCGCCAGGCAGAGCCTCCGACGATGCCGCCGCCAGAGGAGTGCCTCGGCTTCGGCGACATCCCGGACGACGCGCCGATCACCGTCCCGCCGATCCTGCACCGTCTCGACATCCGGTTCGACCCGGCCACGGCCATGTGGGCGGTCGGGCAGCCCTCCAAGCAGGGCCGGATGCGAGCCTGGATCCGTTTCCGGGACGGCCGTGCGCCGGATGCGCTGTCCCTGCTGTTCTTCCTCGACGCCATGCCTCCGGTGGCCTTCGACCTGGGTCTGATGGGATGGGCGCCGACCCTCGAGTTCAGCGCCCACGTCCGGGCCCGGCCCGAGCCCGGGTGGCTCCAGGTCGAGCTGAGCACCGACAACTTCTCGGCCGGCCTCCTCGAGGAGGACGCCCGCATCTGGGACAGCTCGGGGCGGCTCGTCGCCCAGTCCCGTCAGCTCGCGGGCGTGCGCGTTCCCTGACACCCGTTCCCTGACACCGTTGCCTGACTGCTCCCAGGCGCCGTCCAGGCCCCGGCGGGAGCAGGTCGGGGTGGGATTCGTCGCTAACCCGCGCAGACCGGCGCGCAGCGTGACACCGTAGACCCATGACGATCGCGGTGGCCTATGCGGGCGGGGAGTCGAGCAAGGCTGCGCTCCGCGTCGCGGTCGCGGAGGCGCGGCTGCGGAAGATGACGCTCGTCGTCATCAGTACGACGTCGGGGCGGGACTACGAGACTCCGCGCTACGGGGGTGAGGACACCCTGCACGACCTCGAGCTGTCGTTGCGGGCGACCGGGGTGAGCTTCGTCATCCGTCAGCCGATCGCCAGTGACGTCGTCGAGGGTGTCCTGGAGGAGGCCGAGCGGGTGCGTGCGACGCTCCTCGTCGTCGGTCTGCGTCGACGGTCCGCCGTCGGCAAGGTGCTCCTCGGCAGCCTCGCACAGCAGATGGTTCTCGACGCCTCGATGCCGGTCCTCGCGGTGCCTCCCGCTGTTGTCGAGTCCCACGGCTGAGGCGGGCCGTGCCGGCTCAGGGCTGGCGTAGCGACCCGAGCTCGACGCCCTCGGGAGTGTGCAGCCTGGCGAGCGTCCGCGCGGTCCGTGGCGGGATCCGCCGAGGCGTGAGCAGGGAGACGACGATCGTTGCCAGGAAAGCCGCCGGAATGCACCAGGCGGCCGGTTGCGAGAGGGTGGTGGCGACCCAACCTGGCTCCGGTCGGACGGCGACGGTGAACAGGGTGGCTGCGATCGCCAGGCCGCCGCCGACAAAAAGGCCCGCAAAGGCTCCGGTCACAGTGAGCCTCCGCCACCACACCCCGAGGAGGAGGAGCGGCGCGAACGTCGAGGCAGCCAGGGCGAAGGCGAGGTTGACCGTGCGGGCCAGGCCCAGCGGTGCCGTGACCATCGCTGCGAGGAACGGGACGACCACGGCGATGATCGTGGCGAGGCGGAAGCCTTGGATGATTCCGCTGTCGCCCGCCGTGAATCTCGCGAGCGTGGGACGCAGCACATCCTGCGCGATGACGCCCGCGATGGAGATGACCAGGCCCGAGGCGGTCGAGAGAAACGCGGCGAACGCTCCGCCGGCGAGGACGGCTGCGAGGATGTCGCCGGTCAGTCCGGGCAGCGCCGCCTTCGGCAGCTGGAGAACCACCTGGTCGACGGGGATGTGTTCGCCGAGGACGGGGAGGTAGACCCGGCCGAGCACCCCGTAGATCGGGGGGAAGAGATAGAACAGCCCGATGAGGCCGATGACGACGGAGGTCGTGCCCCGTGCCGCCCGCCCATCCGGGTTGGTGTAGAAGCGGACGAGGACGTGCGGTAGCCCCATCGTCCCGAGACACAGTGCGAGCAGGGTGCTGTAGGTCGAGTACAGCGGGTACGGCTCCTGCGCCGACTCGGTGAGCGGCTCGTACCACTCGCGCAGAGCATCACCACCCCCGACCACCTCACGCGGACCCGGCGAACCCTGCGAGGTCCACAGGTAGAAGAGGACGAACGCCGGGATCGCGATGGCGGAGAGCTTGAGCCAGTACTGCATCGCCTGGACGAGTGTGATCGAGCGCATCCCTCCTGCCGCGACACCGAGGACGACGGTGAAGACGACGATCGCCGACCCGACCCACGTCGGCCAGCCGGTGACCGACTGGAGGGACAGCGCGGCACCCTGGAACTGGGGGAGGAGGTACAGCCAACCGATGACGACCACGAGGACGGCCGAGATCCGACGGATGCCCGTGGACTCCATCCGCATCTCGGCGAAGTCCGGAATCGTGTATGCGCCGGACCGGCGGAGCGGGGCGGCGACGAGGACGAGGAGAACGACATAGCCGGAGGTGTACCCGACCGGGAACCACAGTGAGTCGAAGCCTCGCTCGTAGATCAGGCCGGCGACACCGAGGAAGCTGGCAGCCGAGAGATACTCGCCGCTGATGGCCGTGGCGTTCCGGGCCGGTCCCACCTGACGCGAGGCGACATAGAAGTCGCTGGTCGTCCGCGACAGGCGCAGACCGAAGGCGCCGACAGCGAGGGTGGCGACACAGACGAGGACGATCGCGAACACCGCGAAGGTGTCGAACTCGTTCTCCATCACGAGAGCCTCTTGACCATCTCGGTGAAGTCGCTCTCGATCTTCGTGGCCCGTCGGACATAGGAGATCGCGACGAGGACGGTGACGGGATAGATCGCGGCGCCGATGACGATCCAGGCGAGGGGCAGGTCGAAGACCCGCAGAGTGCGGGTCGCGGGGAACAGCCAGAACACCATCGGCAGGCCGCCGAGCCCGATCACGCCGAGCCCGAGGATCGTGGCCGCCAGGCGGAACTGGGCCCGCATGAGACCCCGCAGATACACCTCGCCGAGCTCGGTGTGGTCTCGCAGCTCGGCCTGCAGCGGCCGACGCGCGGGTGCCCGGGTGCCTTTGCGTGATCCGATGACGCGGACCCGAGCAGGTGCGCCGTCGGACGGGGTGAGGGAAGGCATACCGGGTACTCAGTCGCTCGCAGGTCGCAGTCGTTCCAGGCCCGGTCAGCGGTCGACGGCTCGGGGCTTGAGCAGGCGCTCGCGCAGATCACGGGTGTGCCGTCGACTCACCTGGAGCTCGGCGCCCTCGATGACGACGACGAACCGACCGTGCTCGAGACGTACCTCCTTGATGTGGCTCGTGGAGACGAGCGTGGAGCGGTGGATGCGGACGAACCCGGCGCACTCCCACCTCTCCTCGAGCGTGTTGAGCGGGATGCGCACGAGGTGGGAACCGTCACGCGTGTGCAGTCGTGCGTAGTCACCCTGGGCCTGGGCGAAGCGGATGTCACTGCGGTTGATGAACCGGGTGACTCCGCCCAGCTCCACCGGGATTGTCTCGTCCTCGACCGGGGGCGGAGCGCTCTCGAGGCCGCCGATCTGGGCCACCACGCGGCGGATCGCCTCGGTGAGCCGTTCCTCACGCACCGGCTTCATCACGTAGTCGGTCGCGTCGACGGCGAACGCGTCGACGGCGTGCTCGTCGTAGGCCGTGACGAAGACGATCTGAGGCCGCTGAGCGAAGCGGGCGATGACCCTGGCCAGCTCCATTCCGTCGAGCCCCGGCATGTTGATGTCCGAGAAGACGACGTCCACCTGCTCGGACTCCAGTGCACGTAGTGCGTCGGTCCCGCTGCCGGCGGTGATGATCCGGCCGATCCGATCGTCCTGCTCGAGAAGGAAGCGCATCTCAGCGAGGGCAGGGGCCTCATCATCGACCACCAGGGCGGTGAGGGGATCGTGCTGGGTGGCTGCCTCAGCGTCGAGTCCTACCATCTGCTCAGACTAAGCCTTCTTAGATCGCCGCGGGCCGGAGCGGGGTGACCTATCGTCATCGCCCTTCGTGGATGCCCGGCGCGTACTTGGGGATCCGGAAGGATACCCGCGTGCCGGCTCCGGGTGCGGTCTCGACGACGAGGCCGTAGTCCTCGCCGAAGACCTGCCGGAGCCGGGCATCGACGTTGCCGAGGCCGACGCTGTCGCTCTCAGTGACGCTGTCGAGCGCAGCCCGGACCCGTTCGGGATCCGCCCCGATGCCGTCGTCCTCGATGACGATCTCTGCCTCGGCGCCGACATCACGGGCCTCGAGGATGAGGGTCCCCGCGGTCGTCTTGCCGGCCAGGCCGTGCCGTACTGCGTTCTCGACGAGCGGCTGCACCGCGAGATAAGGGACCTGGACCGGCAGCACCTCCGGTGCGATGAGCAGCGACACCGACAGCCGGTCCCCGAATCGGGCCTGCTCGAGGACGAGGTAGCGCTCGACGTTGCGCAGCTCCTCGGAGAGCGTCGTGAAGGCGCCACCCTTGCGGAGCGCATACCGGGTGAAGTCCGCGAACTCGAGGAGCAGCTCGCGGGCGCGTTCGGGGTCCGTGCGGACGAAGGACGCGATCGCCGCGAGCGAGTTGTAGATGAAGTGCGGGCTGATCTGCGCCCGCAGTGCCCTGAGCTCGGCCTCCATCGCGCGCGTTCGCTCCTTGCCCAGCTCGGCGAGCTGGAGCTGTGATGAGGCCCAGCCAGCGATCTCCTCCGTCGCCCGGGCCAGGCCGGGGGAGCTCGAGGGGGAGTAGGTGGCAAGAGCGCCGACCACGTGGTCGTCCACGACGAGCGGACTGACCACGGCGGAGCGGATGGGGCAGTCGGGGTCGGTGCACGAGATCTCCCCCGACGAGATGACGATGGTGCGGCCGCCCTCGAGGACCGGGACGGTGTGGGCCCCGACCTGCGCTGCATGATGCTGCCCCTCACCGACCCAGGTCAGGGTGCTTCCGACACCTTGGATCGCCACGGCCGAAGCGTGGAGCATGTCGAGCAGGTGCTTGGCGGCCCGTGCTGCTCCATCCTCGGTGAGCCCCTCGCGCAGGGGCTGGGCCGCAAGGGAGACGGTGTGCAGCGTCTCGTAGGTCGCGCGGTCCACCTCGGAGATGAAGCTGTGCTGGCGTTCCTGGCTGCGTCGGCGCCAGCGGAGCACGAGCGCGGTGAGAAGGCAGGCGACGAGGACGACGATGCCGGTCGGGAGGTGCATCCCACCTGTGAGCATGACGCCTCCGTGCAGTTCTCGTCGCGCGCCGAAGCGGTGCGCTCGTGACCGACACGATAGTGGGCGCAGTCACGCCGGCGCCGGGGAAGCGGGGGAGCGGGACGAACTACGGTGGTCGGGTGACTCATCCCGCCGTCGCCGCCCTGGCCACGATCGCGCAGTGGCCAGAACTCGTCGAACCGATCGCGGAGGTACGCGAGGCGCTCACGGCGCTGCGTTGGCACCAGGCCCTGCGCCGCCGCATCCCGGAGTCGGCCGCCGAGTCCCGAGTGCGCGGCGCGCAGGCGAGCGGAGAGCTCGAGGGCAGCCGCCTGCCGGTCGATCTCGTGCGCGAGTACATCGCCGGGGCCCGGGCCTGGCCCGTCGATCCCGATCCCGTCGAGGACGTCATGCGCGGGATCGTCGCAGCGACCGCCGCGAGTGAGGAGATTCGCGGACAGGTGCTCGGCGCACCAGCGCAGGCGCTGGCCCGGCTGCACGTCGCGGCCATCGGGCACCTCGTGGACGCCGACGCACGCCGCCGCCCCGGGGCGCGCATCCCGGCCGACACCGTCGGCCGGCCCAGGGCCGCCGGAGAGGTATGCGAGGAGCTGGTCGACGTCGGCCCACCACCTGCTCCGGGTGAGGTGGCTCAGCGGCTGTCGCTCGTGAGCGAGCTCGTCCGAGGCCACGGTGCCGTGCCCGCCGTCGTCCTCTGTGCCGTCGTGCACGCCGAGGTCGCCACCGTCCGCCCGTTCACCAGGGGAAACGCCATCGTGGCCCGGGCGCTCGAGCGGGCTCTGGTTCAGGCCACCGGCCTTGACCCCACCGGTGTGGCCGTGACCGAGCTCGGCCACTTCCGCCAGACCATGCCGGCGTATGTCGGTGCGCTCGCGGCCTATGCGACCGGGTCCCGCGACGGTGTCCGGATCTGGCTGGAGCACTGTTGCCAGGCCTATGCCGCCGCGGCGCAGGAGGGGCGCATCGTTGCCGACGCGGTCCTGGCGGGCCGCCTTCCTCGCTGAGGCAACCCCCTGCGTGGGCCCGGAAGGTTCCGAATGGCTCGTTCAGCAATGGTTGTGAGACCGCCGTTCGTCCGATGTGTCGTTTCCGCAGTTTCGTGCGGTTTATCGATTCGCAAAGCTCTGTCTGAAGCCAACCAGAGGCAGAAATCGCGCGATCTCGAGAAAGTTGAGCGTTGAACCGTCTCTCGGCTTGCACCCGGGCACCTTGTGGCGCAAGATGGTCTCACTCGCTCCCCGCAAGGGTCGCAGCGACCGACGCACCAGCCTCTCCCCCCCGGGGCTTGGCGCGTCGACGGCCCCGGTTGTCCCCCCGACCGGGGCCGTCCCCTTTCCTGGCTCCTTCGACTCGACCTCGTGGGTTGAGTGGGTGGGATAGCGACCTCGAC
>JAAYSB010000286.1 GCA_012518475.1 Intrasporangiaceae bacterium
AAGAGCCGGTGCTCTGAGTTGTCGATGCCCTTGAGCTCGTCGTAGTCGAGCACGACACACCTGATCCCGCGATCCTCGGCCAGGGTGCGGGCCTGCGGCTTGATCTGCTGGGCGGCGAAGATCCCGGTCACCGGCGCCAGATGGGGGTCCCGGTTCATCAGCTCGAGATAGCGGCTGAGCTGCTCGACACCGTCGATCTCGCCGCGTCGCTTGATCTCGACCGCGACAGTCGTCCCGGCACCGTCCTTGGCGAGGATGTCCACCGGACCGATGGCGGTCATGAACTCGCGCCGGACGAGGGCATACCCCTCGCCGAGGGTGGTGATGTGCTCGGCGAGCAACCGCTGGAGGTGGGCCTCGACGCCGTCCTTGACCAGGCCGGGGTCGACACCGAGGTTGTGGGCTGAGTCGTGCAGGATCTCGTGGATCCGAACCCGGAGCCGGTCCTCGGACTTGGCCGCCTGGACGTTCCAGACGATCTCGACCCCGTCGGCTCGTTCGTCGTCATCAGGCGTCAGCTCGGCCATCGCACAGGGCGGCTGCATCCAGTTGAGCGGCTTGTAGGAGCCGCCGTCGCTGTGGACGAGCACCGAGCCGTCCGCCTTGACCATGAGCAGTCGCGTCGCGAGCGGCAGGTGGGCGGACAGACGTCCGTCGTAGTCGACGGAACACCGGGCAATGACAAGACGCACGGGTCCGAGCCTAACCGGACCCTGAGGCGGGACTGGCGGGAGCGGCGGACCGGGACAGACTGTGACGTAAGCAGGGTCACGCCGGATAAGGGCTGACCGGCCCGGTCCCCTCTGCGAGGATCGAGGCATGACTCGTGACTTCTCCACAGTAGGTGTGATCGGCCTCGGCACCATGGGTGCCGGCATCGTCGAGGTCTTCGCGCGCAATGGCTTCGACGTCATTGCCGTCGAGGTCGACGACGCGGGCGTCGAGCGGGGGCGAGGGTTCCTCACCAAGAGCACCGAGCGCGGCCTCCAGCGCGGCAAGATGGACCAGGAGGCCTTCGACGCCCTGCACGGCCGGGTGACCTACACGACCGACGTTGCCGATCTCAAGGACGTCGATCTCGTCGTCGAGGCGGTCCCGGAGAGTCTCGAGCTCAAGCGATCCATCTTCGCCCGGCTCGACGAGGTCGTCGGTCCTGACGCCATCCTTGCGACGAATACCTCGTCACTACCGGTGACCGAGATCGCCGTGTCCACGTCCAACCCCAAGCGGGTCGTCGGCATGCACTTCTTCAATCCGGCCCCCGTGCTCCAGTTCGTCGAGGTCATCCGCACGGTCATCACCGCGGATGACGTCTTCGAGGACGTCAAGGCGCTCGCCGAGCGGCTGGAGAAGAAGCCCGTCGTCGTCGGTGACAAGGCCGGCTTCATCGCCAACGCCCTGCTCTTCGGGTACCTCAACCACGCCGTGTCGATGTACGAGAGCAAGTACGCGACCCGTGAGGACCTCGACGCCGCGATGCGCTACGGCTGCGGCTACCCGATGGGCCCGCTCGCTCTGCTCGACCTCATCGGTCTCGACACCGCCTACGAGATCCTCGACACGATGTACAAGCAGGGCCGGAACCGCCTGCACGCACCCCAGCCGATCATCAAGCAGATGGTCAGCGCCGGCCTGCTCGGGCGCAAGTCCGGCAAGGGCTTCTACACCTACGAGGCACCCGGCAGCCCGGTCGTCGTCGCCGACGACCAGACCCCGAGCGGTGCTGTGCCCGAGGGGGTGCAGCTCCGGGAGATCACCTCGGTCGGCGTCGTCGGCTCCGGGACGATGGCCACCGGCATCATCGAGGTCTTTGCCAAGGCCGGCTACGACGTCACCTACGTGGCCCGCGGCGACGACAAGGTCGCAGGCGTCAAGGCTGCGATCGAGAAGAGCAACGCCCGCGCGATCAGCAAGGGCCGGATGACCGAGGCCGACGCCGAGGCCCTGCTCGGGCGACTGACGGGTGCGACGAGCCGTGAGGCCCTGGCCGACGTCGACATCGTCGTCGAGGCCATCGCCGAGGACCTCGAGATCAAGCAGGAGCTGTTCCGCGATCTCGACCGGATCTGCAAGCCCGGTGCCATCCTCGCGACGACGACGTCCTCGCTGCCGATCATCGACTGCGCCAAGGTCACCGAGCGTCCCGGCGACGTCATCGGGATGCACTTCTTCAACCCGGCTCAGGTCATGAAGCTCGTCGAGGTCGTGCACACCGTCTCCACGTCCACGGACGTCATCGCGACCGTCCAGGACCTGTGCGGACGTCTCGGCAAGGTCGCGGTCACCTGCGGCGACCGCAGCGGCTTCATCGTCAACGCCCTGCTGTTCCCGTATCTCAACGACGCCATCAAGATGCTCGAGGCGAACTACGCCTCTGCAGATGACATCGACACGGCCACCAAGACCGGTCTGGCGCTGCCCATGGGCCCCTTCGAGCTGCTCGACGTCGTCGGACTCGATGTCTCGCTGGCGATCCAGCGCGAGCTCTACATCGAGTTCCGAGAGCCCGGTTTCGCCCCCGCTCCGCTGCTCGAGCACCTGGTGACCGCGGGCTATCTCGGTCGCAAGACCGGGCGCGGCTTCCGCACCTACGCCTGAGTGGTCGCTGACCGGCCGCGCCTGCGAAGG
>JAAYSB010000287.1 GCA_012518475.1 Intrasporangiaceae bacterium
AGTTCGCCTCGCTCGACGGCATCGCGCGCTGGACCGACTCCGCGGCGACGATCGGCATCGTTGCGGTCGCGGTGGCGCTGCTCATGATCGGTGGGGAGTTCGATCTGTCCGCCGGCGTCATGATCGGCACGACGGGACTCGTTCTCGGGCTCCTCGTCACCGAGGTCGGGCTCGGCGTCTGGCCGGCGATCCTGTGCACCTTCGTCTTCGCCGCCGCAGTGGGAGCGATGAACGGGTGGCTCGTCGTCAAGACCCGCCTGCCCAGCTTCATCGTCACCCTGGCGACGTTCTTCTCCCTCCAGGGCATCAACCTCGGCGTCACCAAGCTCATCACCGGCACCGTCCGCGTGGCCGGTATCGACACCGGTGCCGGCTTCGACTCGGCCCGAGCAGTCTTCGCCACCGAGCTGTGGGAGCCGTACCGCTTCCGGATTGCTGTCGTCTGGTGGATCGCCTTCACTATCCTCGCGACCTGGCTGCTGACCCGCACCCGGTTCGGCAACTGGATCTTCGCCGTGGGCGGTGACGCCAATGCCGCCCGCAACAGTGGGGTGCCGGTCCAGCGCACCAAGATCCTGCTCTTCATGGGGACGGCGATGGCCGCCGCTCTCGTCGGGATCATGACCGCGCTGCGGCTCCGGTCGGTGCAGGCCGGTCAGGGGGTCGGGCAGGAGTTCACCTTCATCATCGCCGCCGTCGTCGGTGGCTGCCTGCTCACCGGCGGGTTCGGCTCGGCGATCGGAGCCACCGTCGGCGCCTCGATCATCGGGATGGCCTTCATCGGCATCGCCTTCGCCGGCTGGAACACCGACTGGTCCTTCCTCTTCCTCGGCCTCATCCTCTTCATGGCAGTCATGGTCAACACCCTGATCTCCCGTCGTGCGGCAGGAGGATCGAAGTGAGCATCCCCGCCCCCGCCGAGCAGCCGTCGATAGCGGCCGGCGAGAAGGTCCTCGAGCTCAAGGACGTCAGCAAGAGCTTCGGCTCGGTCATCGCCCTGCGCGACATCTCGATGCACGTCGAGTCGGGCTCGGTCACCTGCGTCCTCGGGGACAACGGAGCCGGCAAGTCGACCCTCATCAAGGTGCTCAGCGGGGTCCACCAGCAGTCCTCGGGGGTCTACACCGTCGGCGGTGAGGAGGTCACGCTCAACTCCCCGCGCGACGCACTCTCCCTCGGGATCGCCACCGTCTATCAGGACCTGGCCACCGTGCCGCTCATGTCGGTCTGGCGGAACTTCTTCCTCGGCTCAGAGCCGACCTCCGGGTTCGGGCCGCTGCGCCGCCTCAACGTCAAGAAGGCCAAGGAGATCGCCCGGGCCGAGCTGCTCCAGATGGGCATCGACATCCGCGACGTGGACCAGCCCGTCGGCACCCTCTCCGGAGGAGAGCGTCAGGCCGTCGCCATCGCGCGGGCGGTGTACTTCGGGGCCAAGGTCCTCATCCTCGACGAGCCGACGAGCGCTCTCGGGGTCAAGCAGTCCGGCGTCGTGCTCAAGTACATCGTCCAGGCCAAGGAGCGCGGCGTCGCGGTCATCTTCATCACGCACAACCCGCACCACGCCTATCTCGTCGGCGACCGCTTCTTCCTGCTCAACCGTGGCCGGATGATCGAGAACTGGGAGCGCAGCGAGGTCGATCTCGACGCGCTAGTCACAGCGATGGCCGGCGGTGCTGAGCTCGAGGCACTCGCCCACGAGCTCGAGTCGCTGGGTGGCCCGACTGAGGCGGCAGCCGAGGAGGTTGCCGGCACCGTCGGTCCGGAAGAGGCACCGCGCAGCGGTCCGGACGGGAGTCCGCAGGCATGACGACTGGCGCCGGCTTCGGCCTGGCCGCGCTCGACACCCGGCCGCCGGTCCGGATGGGCATCATCGGCGTGGGCCGGATCGGCAGGATGCACGCCGACCTGCTCAGCCGGGAGGTGCCGGGCGCCACGGTGACTGCGGTGGCGGACGCCCTACCCGAGACAGCTGCCCGGGTGGCCGGCGACCTCGGCGTCCCCGCGGTCGAGATCCCCGAGCTGCTCGCGAGCGACCAGGTGGACGCGGTCGCGATCTGCACGAGCACCCCGACGCACGTCGATCTCATCGTGGCGGCTGCCGAGGCGGGCAAGGCGATCCTCTGCGAGAAGCCGGTCAGCCTCGACCTCACCGAGGTCGACCGGGCCATCGACGCGGTCGAGGCCGCGCAGGTGCCCTTCATGGTCGGCTTCAACCGCCGGTTCGATCCGGGCCACGCCTCCGTGCGCGAGGCGGTCCGCGCCGGAGCCATCGGCGAGCTGCACACCCTGCGCATCACGAGCCGCGACCCGGCCCCGCCGCCGCCGGAGTATGTCGCCGCCAGTGGCGGGATCTTCCTCGACATGACGATCCACGACTTCGACATGGCCCGCTCCATCGTCGGCGCCGAGGTCGTCGAGGTCTTCGCCCGGGGAGCCGTGCGCATCGACCCCCGGATCGGCGATGCCGGTGATGTCGACACTGCGGTCACCGTTCTCACCCATGAGGACGGAACCATCACCTACATCGACAACAGCCGCCAGGCTGTCTACGGCTTCGACCAGCGCATCGAGGCCTTCGGGTCCGAGGGGGTGGCCGTCTCCGACAACCTCCCCCAGCACGGCGGCTGGACCCTGACCGCACCGGGTCGCACCGAGCCCCGGCTGCCCTGGTTCTTCCTCGACCGCTATCTCACGTCATACCGCCTCGAGTGGAGCGCCTTCGTCGACCTGGTCCGCGACGGTGGACCCTCTCCGGTCGGCACGATCGACGGCCGCGCCCCTGTGGCGATCGGGCTGGCCGCAACGCGGTCGCTGCGCGAGGGCCGACCCGTCGCCGTCAGCGAGATCGGCTGAGCGGGTCGTGTCGACCGGGTCGCTCAACGGCAGACGACGCGTCCTGCTCACCGGCGCCACAGGATTCGTCGGTGGCAATGTCGCCGCAGTGCTCAGCGACCGTGGGGCCGACCTACTCTGCGCGGTGCGGCGCGACCCCGGCCCGGACTTCCCGTGGCCGTGGCGGCTGACCGATCTCGGCGACCAGGCTGACATCCGCGCGGCGCTCGCCGAGCACTCCAGCACGGACGTCGCCCACCTGGCGATCGACAACGACCTCGCCGGCCTGTACCGGGACCGACGAGCCGGTTTCGATGCGTATGTCGGGATGACCGGCCGGATCGTCCGGGCGGCCAACGCGCACGGGGCGAGCGTCGCATACCTCTCGACGGACTGGGTGTTCGACGGCACGGGGCACCGGGTCGCTGAGGACGAGCCGGTGGTGCCGCTCAACCTGTACGGACTGTTCAAGGCGCTCTCCGAACGCACCGTCCTCGACGGGGCCGACCGCGGCTTCGTCGCGCGAGTGGGAGGCGTGCAGGGGCGGCACCTCACCCAGCCCAGCGCTCCTCGCGAGCAGGACTGCGGCTTCGGCTACTTCGTCCTGTCCCTGGTCGACGCGCTGTCCGCCGGCCGACCGTTCACCGTCTGGCGGGATCCCGCGATCAACGGCGTCGCCAGCCCGGTCATCGCCGCCGAGATCGGAGCGCGCCTGCTGCAGGCGATGGAGCGCGAGGCGGACGGCGTCCTCCACATCGTCGGTGCGGACGCGGTGACTCGGGAAGAGCTGGCCGAGCGGGCCTGCCACGTCTTCGAGCTCGACCCCGGACTGCTGCGTACAGGACCCGTGCCCGAGGACGCCCGGCTGCCGGCGCCGATCCCCTTCGACACCAGCCTGGCCACTGTGCGCACTGACGAGGTTCTCGGCATCCCACCGCACCCGCTCGAGGCACAGCTCGGCGCGCTCCGCGACGAGGTGACCTCCGGCCGGCCCCATCCGTTGACCTGACCCCCGAGTCTCCCGACCTTCCTACTGAAGAGGTGATCTGCAATGACTGAGCACCCCATCGGCGTCGGCGTCATCGGCGCCGGCTGGCTCGGGGACGTCCATGCCCGCGCCTGGGGGCGGCTGCGGCACCACTACCCCGAGCTCGGCGTCCGTCCCCAGCTCGTGGCCGTCGCGGACAGCGTCGAGAACGCAACTGCCACGGCAACCGCCAAGCACGGCTATGCCCGCGCCTACTCGGACTGGCGGGACCTCCTTGCCGACGACGAGGTCGACGTCGTCAGCGTGACCGCGCCCAATGCGCTGCACCGGGAGATCGGGGAGGCCGTCGCCCGGGCGGGCAAGCACCTGTGGATCGAGAAGCCGGTGGGACTCGGCGCCGCCGATGCGATCGCGGTGCGGGACGCCGTCGCCGCGGCGGGGGTGCAGGCCACTGTCGGCTTCAACTACCGGGCCGTCCCGGCGGCCACCGAGCTCGCCAGACTCGTCGCCGACGGCGCGATCGGCACCCCCACCCACGCCCGGGTCCGACTCTTCTCCGACTACGCGGCCCATCCGCTGGGTCTGCACACGTGGCGCTACTCACTGGCTGCCGGAGGCCACGGGGTGCTGGGGGACCTCGCCTCGCATGCGGTCGATCTCACCCGCTTCGTCCTCGGGGATCTGGCCCGCGTGGTGGCCGAGACCGCTGTGTTCATCCCGCAGCGACCGCTGCCCGACCCCGGCGCCGCGAGCTATGGCCACGGGATCGGTTCGGCCGAGGCCGAGCACGCCGTCGTCGAGAACGAGGACTTCGTCTCGGCACTGGCTCGGACCGTCGACGACGTGCTCGTGGTCATCGAGTGCAGCCGGGTCGCGACAGGGGACCAGAACAACTACGGCATCGAGGTGCACGGGACCAGTGGTCTGGTGTCCTGGGACTTCCGGACCCCCGGAGAGCTCGCGCTCTCCGCCGGCACCGAGTACGCCAACCAGACCACCGCCCGGCTCCTCGTGGGCCCGGGAGCCGGCGACTACGGCCGGTTCCAGCCCGGAGCCGGCATCGCGATGAGCTATGACGACACCAAGGTCATCGAACTCGCCGGACTCGTGCGCTCGATCAAGACCGGCACGCCGGAGGGTCCGGTCCTCGCGGACGCGGTGGCCGCGGCACGGGCGCTCGAGGCGATGGTGGAGTCGTCCGAGACGATGGCGTGGGTGCAGCTGCACGAGGCAAAGGAGAACTGACATGGCCACAAAGCCACAGAGCCGCACATCGGGGCAGGACACGGTGCGCCTGACGGTCGGGCAGGCGGTGGTGCGCTTCCTTGCCCAGCAGTGGACCGAGCGGGACGGCGAGCGCCAACGGCTCTTCGCCGGCTGCCTCGGGATCTTCGGCCACGGGAACGTCGCCGGCCTCGGACAGGCCCTTCTCCAGGAGGAGCTCGCAGCCAAGGGCGGCCAGCCCGATCTGCCCTACGTCCTGGCCCGCAACGAGCAGGCCATGGTGCACACGGCGGTCGCCTATGCCAAGCAGAGCGACCGGCTCTCGACGTGGGCGTGCACCGCCTCGATCGGACCCGGCTCGACGAACATGCTCACCGGGGCAGCACTCGCGACGATCAACCGCATCCCCGTCCTGCTCCTCCCCTCCGGGACCTTCGCGACCCGAGTCGCCGCGCCCGTCCTCCAGGAGCTCGAGCTGCCCCATGCCGGGGACGTCACCGTCAACGACGCCTTCCGCCCGCTCTCCCGCTTCTTCGACGAGGTGAACCGCCCCGAGCAGCTGCCCGCCGCTCTGCTCGGTGCGATGCGGGTGCTCACCGACCCGGCAGAGACCGGTGCCGCGACGATCTCGCTGCCGCAGGACGTCCAGGCCGAGGCCTTCGACTGGCCGACGGCCCTGTTCCAGGAACGCACCTGGTATGTCCCCCGCCCCCGACCGGACACGGCCCGGCTCGAGGAGGTCGCCGCCGTCATCCGGTCGGCGAAGCGCCCCCTCATCGTCGCCGGCGGTGGAGTGCACTACTCGCGCGCGGAGGAGGCGCTCGCGCACCTCGCCGAGGCGACCGGGATCCCGGTCAGCGAGACCCAGGCCGGCAAGGGATCACTGACTCATGGCCACCCGCACCTCATGGGTGCCGTCGGCTCGACCGGGACCACTGCAGCCAACGCGCTCGCAGCAGAGGCCGACGTCGTGATCGGCATCGGGACCCGGTGGGGGGACTTCACCACCGCGTCGCGAACCGCCTTCCAGGACGAGAACGTCCGCTTCGTCAACATCAACGTCGCGAGCTTCGACGCCGGCAAGCACAGTGGGTATGCGGTGGTCGCCGATGCGCGCGAGACACTCACCGCACTCTCGGCCGAGCTGGACGGCTGGACGGTGAGTCGCGCCTACCGCAACCGGCAGCAGAAGCTGTGGAAGGCCTGGGACCGGCTCGTCGAGGAGACCTACGTCCCTCCGCGCTCGGTGACGAAGAAGCTCGCCGACGGCCTGCTCACCCAGGGTGAGGTCATCGGCGCCGTCAACGAGCTGTCCGACCCCCATGACGTCGTGCTCTGCGCGGCCGGATCGATGCCCGGCGACCTGCACAAGCTCTGGCGGGTCCGGGACCGCAAGGGGTATCACGTCGAGTACGGCTACTCGTGCATGGGCTACGAGATCCCCGGGTCGATCGGGATCAGGCTCGCCGATCCCTCCCGCGATGTCTTCGCGATGGTCGGTGATGGTGGATACCTCATGATGCCGACGGAGCTCGTCACCGCTGTTCAGGAGCGGATCAAGGTGATCGTCGTGCTCGTGCAGAACCACGGGTTCCACTCGATCGGATCACTGTCCGAGAGCCTCGGCTCGCAGCGGTTCGGGACCCGGTACCGGATGCGGGAGGACTCCCACCGCCTCGACGGGGATCTCATCGGCATCGACCTGGCGGCCAACGCCCGCTCGCTCGGCGCATACGTCATCGAGGTGCACTCGGCCGAGGAGCTCGCTGCTGCTATCGCGGAGGCCAAGGCGCGCCCGGACGACAGTGGACCGGTTGTCATCCACGTCGAGACCGATCCGTTCGTCCACGCTCCCGACAGCGCCAGCTGGTGGGACGTGCCGGTCAGCGAGGTGAGCGAGCTGCGCTCGACGCGCGCCGCCTACCGGGGCTACCGGGAGGCCAAGAAGAGCCAGCGCCCACTCATCCGGCCGAGCGAACGCCGATGACCGTTCAGGCCAGGGGATCCGGGACGAT
>JAAYSB010000288.1 GCA_012518475.1 Intrasporangiaceae bacterium
CCGGCCGCTGCTGTCAGCGGTCCGCTCGACAGCCCAGGTGAGGCCGCCGTTGCCGTTCAGCCACTCGAGCTGGTTGGCGAACATCGCGAGGGTCGCGACGGCGGGGGTGTTGTAGGTCTGGTCCTTGACCGAGTTGTCGATCGCGGTGGGCAGGGAGAAGAAGTCCGGAACCCAGCGGCCGGAGGCGGTGATCTCCTCGACGCGCGCGAGCGCGGCGGGGGAGAAGAGCGCGACCCAGAGGCCGCCGTCGGAGGCGAAGCACTTCTGCGGCGCGAAGTAGTAGACGTCGGTCTGGGTGACGTCGACGGGGAGCCCTCCGGCACCGGACGTCGCGTCGATGAGGACGAGGGCGTCGTCGTCAGCGCCGTCGACTCGCTGGACCGGTGCCATGACGCCGGTGGAGGTCTCGTTGTGGGCCCACGCATACACATCGACGCCGGCCTCGGCGACCGGGCTCGCCAGGGTGCCCGGGTCGGCCTTGATGACCGTCGGGTCGCCGAGGAACGGGGCGCTGCTCGTGACCGAGGCGAACTTGCTCGAGAACTCGCCGAAGGCGAGGTGCTGGGCGCGCTCGCGGACCAGCCCGAAGGCGGCGATGTCCCAGAAGGCCGTGGCGCCGCCGTTCCCGACGACGACCTCGTATCCCTCGGGGAGCGAGAACAGGTCACGCAGGCCACTGCGCACCGCGCCGACGAGGTTCTTCACCGGAGCCTGGCGGTGGGAGGTGCCGAGCACCGAGGTCGCAAGGGAGGCAAGGTAGTCGACCTGCTCCTGGCGGACCTTGCTCGGACCGCAGCCGAAGCGCCCGTCCGCGGGTAGGAGGTCGGCGGGGATGGTCAGGGCGGGGGTGTCAGTCACGTCTTCCACTATGACAAGGCCCGCGCGGGGGCGTGCGCGCGGGTCCAGGTTCCGGACGGGCGACCGCTCACCGAGACACCGATGGCGGGCCTACGCTGGGACGGTGAGTGATCTGAGTAACGCCCGGCGCACCGACTACACCAGCGACGGCATCGATGCCGCCACCCTCATCGGAACCCCCTGGGCACAGATCTCGCACTGGGTCAGCGAGGCGATCGCTGTCGCCGAGACCACTCCCGGGATGGCCGAGCCGACCGCCGTGAGCGTCGCGACCGTCGACGCCGACGGCGCACCGAACGTCCGCGTCGTCCTTGCCCGCTTCCTCGACGACCGCGGCCCCGGTTTCGTCTCGTCGCTGCACTCGATCAAGGCCGCGGAGATCGCCGCCAACGCGCGGATCGCGATGGGGTATGCGTGGCCCGGCCTGTTCCGCGCCATTCGCTTCCGTGGTCAGGCCGAGCGGATCGGCGCCGACGAGCTCGAGACCTACTGGCGCACCCGGCCCTACGGTTCACAGATCGCCGCGAGTGCATCTCTGCAGTCCCACCCGATCAGCAGCCGGGCCGAGCTCGAGGAGCAGTTCGCTTCGTGGGCAGCGCGGTATCCGGACGACGGCACGGAGACGGCGGTGCCGATGCCCGAGGACTTCTGCGGCTGGCGGCTCGTCCCCGACGAGGTGGAGTTCTGGGCCGGGCGCCCGTCCCGCCTGCACGACCGGATCGTCTGCACGCGAGTGGGGTCCGGCACGCTCGACGACGCGGCCTCCTGGGCCATCACCCGCCGCCAGCCCTGACCCGCTTCGGAATGACTCAGAGGGAGCGGCGGAAGACCTGCTCCAGCGCGGCGGCGCCGATCTCGAGCGGTGCAGTGGCGAGGAGTCGCTGCTGCTTGAGGGAGCCCTCGACGAGGACGTCGATGTCGCCCGCGTCGAAGCCGACGTCCCCGAGACGGGCCGGGACATCGAGGTCGGCCATGAGGCTGCGGACGGCGTCCGAGAGCGCCTCGGGGCCGCCGGCATCCTCGCGGCGGAGCAGTGACGCGAGCCGGTCGTGCCTCGCGGGATCGGCGGGATAGGTGAGCTCGAAGGCAGCCGGGGCGGTGAGGGCCACGGCCATGCCGTGCGGGACGAGTGGCTCATCACCTGGATACCCCGGAGGCCGATAGCTGCGCACATTCCCAGCGATCGGGTAGGCGTTCGCGTGGGGGATGTGTACCCCTGCGTTGCCGAAGCCCAATCCGGCGAGGGTCGCGGCCAGAGCCATGTCCGAGCGTGCCTGTACGTCGTCGCCATCGCGGAACGCCGTCCGGAACGAGGATGCCAGCAGGCCGATCGCCTTCTCGCAGAACACATCTGCGATCGGGTTGGCCCCGCAGTAGGGGACTCGCTGCTCCGCCTGCTTGCGGGGGTATGCGGTGTACGGCCTGGCCGTGTAGCTCTCCAGTGCGTGGCAGAGGATGTCGAGACCGGCAGCAGCCGTCACACCCGGGGGCTGGGTCATCGTCAGGTCCGGGTCGACCACAGCGACAGTCGGACGGAGCATCGGGTGGCTGATCCCGGTCTTGACCTGGAGCGCCAGGACGTCGAGGACACAGATGGTCGTCGACTCCGAGCCGGTTCCGGTGGTCGTCGGGACAGCGATGAGCGGCAGGAGCGGCTGGGAGGGTGCTCGCCCGGCGCCGACCGGGGCATTGAGGTAGTCGGTCAGGGTCCCCTCGTTGGTCGTGAGGAGGTTGACGCACTTGGCGGTGTCGATGCTCGAGCCGCCACCGATGGCCACGATCACGTCGAACGGTCCGGCATCTCTGGCCCACCCGACCGCCTCCTCCATCGAGGCATCAGTGGGCTCGACGTGCACGCCGGTGAAGATCGCGACCCCACAACCGTCCGCCCGCAGCTGATCGGCGATGCGGTCGGGGTGTCCGGTGGCCTGGACGCCGGCATCGGTGACGATGAGGACCCGGCGGCCGCCGAGCGAGCGGACCTCATAAGGGATCTCGTCGCTCGAGCCTGCGCCGAACTTCAGCCGAGGAGCGGCATACGTGAAGACGGTCTCGGTGCCCTTCACCCGGTCGCCGGTCATGACGCCACCACCCGGTGGACCTTGTGCGAGGCGGCCTGGGCGCGCGGCTTGATGACGAGCAGGTCGACGTTGACGTGGGCAGGGCGGGTCACCATCCACGTGATCGCGTCGGCGATGTCCTCGGCGACGAGGGGTTCGGCCACCCCGTCATAGACGGCGTCGGCCCGCGCCCGGTCACCCTTGAACCGGGTGAGGGAGAACTCGTCGGTGCGGACCATCCCTGGGGCGATCTCGGTGACCCGCACCGGCTGGTCGAACAGCTCGAGCCGCAGCGTCTCGGTGAGGACCGCCAGGCCGTGCTTAGCGGCGGTGTAGCCCGCGCCGCCCTCGTACGCCGTGCGGCCCGCGACTGATCCGACGTTCACGATGATGCCGTCACCCGCGGAGACTAGAGCGGGCAGAAGAGCCTTGGTCACGCGGACCACGCCGAGGACGTTGACGTCGAACATCGTCTGCCAGGCGTCGAGGTCGGCACCGGAGACCGGCTCGAGTCCCTGGGCGCCGCCGGCGTTGTTGACGAGTACGTCGACCTTGTCGCCCGAGATGCGCGCCAGCTCGCCAACGTCGGAGTCGGACGTGACGTCACACGTGACGACCTCACATGCTCCTCCGGCGGCACGGATCTCCTCGGCGAGCGAGGTGAGGCGGTCGCTGCGGCGCGCGGCGCATACCACCCGGAATCCTTGGGCTGCCAGGGCCTTTGCGGTTGCGGCACCAATGCCGCTGCTGGCTCCGGTGACGACTGCGGTGCGGTGAGTTCCCATACGGCTAACACTGCCACGCGACCCGCCGTGCTGGTTCAATCTCGGAGCATGGACTCTGCGCTGCTCACCGTGGGCCTCCCGATCGCCCTCGCCGTCATCATGTTCGGTCTCGGGCTGTCGCTGACGCTCGCCGACTTCCGGAGGGTGGCTCAGCATCCCAAGGCGGTCGCTGTGGCCCTCGTCGTGCAGGTGGTCCTGCTGCCGATTGTCGCGTTCTTCCTCATCAAGCTCTTCGGCCTGACCGCAGGGCTGGCTGTCGGCATGATGATCCTTGCCGCGTCACCGGGCGGGACGACCGCCAACCTGTACTCCCACCTGTTCCACGGCGACGTCGCGCTCAACATCTCGCTCACCGCCATCAACTCGCTGCTCGCCATCGTCACGCTGCCCATCATCACGAATCTGGCCCTCGGGTACTTCGGCACAGGCGAGGACGGCATCGGCATGCAGGTCGACAAGCTCGTCCAGGTGTTCGCGATCGTGCTCATCCCGGTCGCGATCGGGATGTTCGTCCGCAGCCGCTGGCCGCAGTTCGCCGCGCGGATGGACAAGCCGGTGCGGATCGCCTCGGCAGTCCTCCTTGCGCTCGTCGTCATCGGCGCGATCCTCGGTGAGCGGGAGAACATCCTCGACTACATCGTCCAGGTCGGCGCGATCACGAGCCTGTTCTGCATCCTCTCGCTCGGAATCGGGTATGCGGTGCCTCGCCTGCTCGGATTGAGCGAACCACAGGCGATCGCCAGCTCGTTCGAGATCGGTATCCACAACTCCACCCTTGCCATCGCCATGGCCGTCACTGTCCTGCAGTCGACGGAGATGGCGGTCCCGGGCGCGCTCTACGGCGTCATCATGTTCTTCATCGCCGCCGCCTTCGGGTTCCTCTTCATCCGCGGACGCGGCACCCGCGATGCGGAGGGGCTATCGGAGGCAGTTCACTGAGACTCGCTCTGGTCTCGGCGCTGCTCAGGCCCCGTGCGGTCGGCGGCAGCCGGACCCCGACCGGCTCGATGATGAGAGGCTATGGGTGTGACTGACCTGATCGACACCACCGAGATGTATCTACGGACGATCTTCGAGCTCGAGGAGGAGGGGATCGTTCCCCTCCGGGCACGGATCGCCGAGCGGCTCGGGCACTCCGGCCCGACCGTGTCGCAGACCGTCGCCCGCATGGAGCGCGACGGCCTGCTCGTCGTGTCGAGAGACCGGCACCTCGAGCTCACCGACGAGGGCCGCACCTTGGCCACGCGGGTCATGCGCAAGCACCGGCTCGCCGAGCTGCTCCTCGTGAACGTCATCGGGCTCGAGTGGGAGTTCGTCCACGAGGAGGCATGTCGCTGGGAGCACGTCATCTCCGAGCGGGTAGAGCGAAAGATCGTCGGCATGCTCGGCGGCGTCAAGGAGTCGCCGTATGGCAACCCCATCCCGGGGCTCGAGGAGCTCGGCATCGAGCCGGGGGAGGGGTTCTTGGACGGGTTGATCTCGATGAGTGCCCTGGCTGATGACGACCCGGTCGTCGTCACCATCCGGCGCATCGGTGAGCCGGTCCAGGTGGACGTCGAGGCCCTGGCGCTGCTCACTGCCGCGGAACTCACCCCGGGTGTCACCGCCACGGTGCGTCGCGAGGGATCCCGGGTCATTGCTGCCCGCGAGGGGCGGCCGGAGTCGAGCGGGGTGTCTCTCCCCGACGACATCGCCGGACACGTCTTCGTCGCCTGGTCCCGCGCTGACGTCGGCACCCCCGCTCCCGGGATCGCCTGAGCCGTTCACAGACTGCAGGGCAACGCGTCGTTATCAGAATGTGACAATTGCCGGGGGCGTCGGCTACCGTCGTCCAATCGAGTGACGCGCACCCCTGCTGCGTGCTCGACTGCCCCTGCACCACGCTTCACCAAGGATTTCCCCGTGGCTTCACCCGCTCCCTCCCGACACCGTGCCACGCGCGGCTCGGGTTCCGCACGCATACTCGCGCGCGACATCGCCATTGCGCTGCGCCTGCGCCACGCGCGTCCCCGACCTGTCATCGCCAAGGCCACCGCTGTGACTGCGGCCGGAGGCCTCGCCTTCGCACTGCTCGTCCCGGCTGCTCCCGCCCGCGGCGACAACGCCGTGGCTCTCGCTTCCGGCGCGGGTGCGGTGACCGCGACGACCCCCGACGCGCTGGCGATGGCAGGCCGCACCGAGCAACGTGTCAGTCGGGCGGCTCGTCCCGCTCCCGCCGCCGTGCAGGCCCCGGCGCTCGCTGCCCCCGCGAATGCCCCGAGCTTCGGTGAGCTGAGATTCACGGCAGTGGAGAAGCCGCCACCGCCGCCCCCCCGCGCCTCGGCCCCAACGGGCACCTCAGGCGGCCCGTCCGGCACGAGCCGATCTGGAGGCTCCAGCCAGACCAGCAGCCAGGCTGCGTCGGCTCAGCCGTCCGGCGGCGGATACGACTGGGCGGCTGCCCAGTCCTGCTCGTGCGCTCGCGGACTCACCCAGAATGCGATGAAGGTCCTCGCCGCCGTCAAGGCCTCCTTCCCCGGGATGAACAGCATCGGGGGAGTACGACCGGACTCGATCCCAGATCACCCATCCGGTCGGGCGATCGACTTCATGACGACGAACAAGGGCTACGGCGACGCCATCGCCAACATGATCATCGCCCGCTCCGGCGAGCTCAACATCAGCTACATCATCTGGTACCAGCGGATCTGGATGCCCGGAAAGGGCTGGTCCACGATGTCCAACCGTGGCAGCGCCACCGCGAACCACATGGACCACGTCCACGTCTCCGTACGCTGACGATCTGACCCTCCGCCAGGCGGAATCGATGGCCCCGATCTCGGACGCGAGGCGGGGCCGTCGGCCTTGTCTGTGAGGGACTGTGTGCTTGACCTCAGGGCGTGACGCACCCGTCGTAACCGAAATGTGACATTGGCTCAAGTGCTGTGTACCGTAAGTCCGTCGCCCCGTTCCGAGGGCGGCCACGAGAGTCGGGCTCACGCCGAGTCCTGCCACCGGCCTTCGTGACCAGCTCAGTCCCCACGGCAGGAGCGGGGGACCCACTTCCGGCCGAGAGTATGCATCACGGCCTTGGGGTGAAGTCCTCGACATGGTTTCCCCTGACCATGGAAAGGGCCGGGTGTCCTCCACCCGAACCCGACAGCTCACCTCGCAGGCGTTAAGAGGTTCTATTCGTGGCTCAGAAGTATCGCGGTCGCCGTCGGGCACCGCAGCGCTACAACCCCCTGTCCGAGCTCGCCCTCATCGTCTCGCAAGCCTCATCGCCCGCCATCAAGGGATCGGCCGTACTGGCTGCCTCCGGTGGCCTCGTGGCTGCGTTTGCGATCCCGGCCAACGCCATCTCGTCCGCCAAGGACGTCGCGGCTCCTGCCGAGGGCACCGTCGCCGCGATCTCCCTGACTGCCCGCACCGCAGATGTCGCGTCGCGGTCCGCGGCACGCCCGGCTCTCACGGCTCCGGCTGCGACGCCGGTCGCTCCGCAGACCTTCGGTGCGATGAGGTTCACCGCGGTTGAGAAGCCCCCGCCGCCCCCGCCCCCGCCGCCGCCCGCACCGGTGCAGCAGAGCGCCCCGGTGCAGCAGCAGAGCTCGGGTGAGTCGGGTTCGTCGCAGCGGTCGAACAGCGCTTCCTCCAGCGGGTCCTCGCAGCAGCAGCCTGCTCCGGCCCCCGCGCCCGCACCGGCTCCGGCTCCGCAGCGGGTCTCCTCCGGCGGGGTTCTCGGCATCGCCGCGAGCCTGACCGGCATCCCGTATGTCTACGGCGGCTCGACCCCGGCCGGCTTCGACTGCTCGGGCTTCGTCCAGTACGTCTTCCGTCAGGCGGGCATCTCGCTGGGCCGCACGACCTACCAGCAGTACGCCCAGACCTACTCGGTCTCGAACCCGCAGCCCGGCGACCTCGTGTTCTTCGGCGGCAGCTCGCCCTATCACGTGGGCATCTACGCCGGTAACGGCATGATGTACGACTCGCCCCGGACGGGGAAGTCGACCTCGCTGCGCAAGATCTGGAGCGACAACTCCATCTCCTTCCGCCGCGTCTGACGCCTTCAGCACCTCGCCCCCGGACCGCCAGCGATCCGGGGGCGAAGTGCGTCTGGGACACACCGGTCACCGTCTTCGGGTCTGTCAGGAAGCGCCTGCCTGCTGAGTCGGCCGAAGCCACTGACCGCGCGAACCGACAGGTCATAGGTGTCGACGCCCCCCTATCGATCCCAGACTCGCCGGCCGGCGGCCGGAGATAGGCTCGAGTCACCTCGAGAGGGTCACGAAATCCAGGCGTGCCCCCGGTTGTGTTGAGTGTCAGGACATCGGAATGGGGTGTCTCGGGTCATCGGAATAGGGGTGTCTCGGGTCATCGGCATGGCGTGGTGGGCGGCCGGGCTGGCGATGGTGGGGGATGTCGAAGCGTCGTCTTGTCATCACGGCCTGCCTGGCGGGTCAGTCCCAGTCCGAGGTGGCCCGCAGCTACGGGGTCTCCCAAGGGTGGGTCAGTCGGCTCATGGCCCGCTACCGGGACGAGGGGAGGCGGCGTTCGAGCCGCGCTCTCGTCGTCCGCTGCGCTCACCGGCGGCCACCGCCGCCGAGGTGGTCGAACTGGTGCTGCAGCTGCGGGGCGAGCTGACCGAGGCGGGCCTGGACGCCGGCGCACAGACCATCGCCTGGCACCTGCGCCACCATCACCAGGTCAGCGTGGCACCGGCGACGATCCACCGCATCCTCATCCGTGCCGGACTGGTGAGGCGGGAGCCGAGGAAACGGCCGAAGTCGTCCTATACCAGGTTCGTCGCCGAGCAGCCGAACGAGACCTGGCAGTCCGACTTCACCCACTACCGGCTGACCCGCCCGGACGGCACCAATGGTGCCGATGTCCAGATCATCACCTGGCTCGATGACCACTCCCGCTACGCCCTGCACATCTCCGCCCACGTGCGGATCACCGCACCGATCGTGCTCGACACGTTCACCGAAACCGCAGGCCAGCACGGCTACCCGGCGTCCACGCTCACCGACAACGGCATGGTCTACACCGTCCGCTTCGCCGGCGGGAAGGGCGGCAAGACCAAGCTCGAGCTCGAGCTACGACGCCTCAAG
>JAAYSB010000289.1 GCA_012518475.1 Intrasporangiaceae bacterium
CCACTCCGACACCTCGACGATCCTCGAGGCGGTCCGCTCCGAGCTGGCGACGGTCTCCCACCAGGCGGTCTATGACTGCCTCGAGGTGCTCACCGAGACCCGGCTCGTCCGCCGGATCCAGCCGGCCGGGTCGCTGGCCCGCTACGAGATCCGCCGCGGCGACAACCACCACCACGTCGTCTGCCGGGAGTGCGGTGGCGTCGCCGACGTTCCGTGCGCAACCGGTGTCGCTCCGTGCCTGCACGCCTCGATCGATCACGGCTTCACGATCGACGAGGCCGAGGTCATCTACTGGGGTCACTGCCCCTCCTGCTCAGCACCACCCGCCGCACCGTCCGAGTAACACGCCACTGTCCGGTCCAAAGGAAGGAAACCGATGTCAGTCAACGACGACGTCACTGTCGACAAGATCACCGAGCCGCAGGTGGAGGACCACACCACCGAGCTCTCGGAGATGAACGAGCCTGCTCCGAAGTGCCCTGTCATGCACGGGGAGCAGACCCACCCCACCCAGGGTGACGCCAACAGCAACTGGTGGCCGAACCGCCTCAACCTGAAGATCCTCGCCAAGAACCCGGCGGTCATCAACCCGCTCGGTGAGGACTTCAACTACGCCGAGGCCTTCGCCGCGCTCGACCTGGCCGAGGTCAAGCGGGACATCGAGGAGGTCCTCACCACCTCGCAGGAGTGGTGGCCGGCCGACTTCGGTCACTACGGCCCGCTCATCATCCGGATGGCCTGGCACAGCGCCGGGACCTACCGGCAGAACGACGGCCGCGGCGGCGCCGGCAGCGGTCAGCAGCGGTTCGCCCCGCTCAACTCCTGGCCGGACAACGTCGGCCTCGACAAGGGTCGCCGTCTGCTCTGGCCGGTCAAGAAGAAGTACGGCAAGGCACTGTCCTGGGCCGACCTGATGATCCTCGCCGGCAACGTCGCCCTCGAGTCGATGGGCTTCAAGACCTTCGGCTTCGCCGGTGGCCGCGTCGACGCGTGGGAGCCGGACGCCGACGTCTACTGGGGTCCGGAGACCGAGTGGCTCGCCGACGCCCGCTACAAGGGTGAGCGCGACCTCGACAACCCGCTCGCCGCGGTTCAGATGGGTCTGATCTATGTCAACCCGGAGGGCCCGCTCGGGGAGCCCGACCCGCTGAAGTCCGCGGTCGACATCCGCGAGACCTTCGCCCGGATGGCGATGAACGACGAGGAGACCGTCGCCCTCATCGCCGGTGGCCACACCTTCGGCAAGACCCACGGTGCCGCCGACCCGGCGAAGTACGTCGGTCCGGAGATCGAGGCCGCCCCGCTCGAGGAGCAGGGCCTGGGCTGGAAGAACACCTATCAGTCCGGCAAGGGCAACGACCAGATCTCCAGCGGTCTCGAGGTGATCTGGAACAGCACCCCGATCACGTGGGACAACAACTTCTTCTGGACGCTGTTCAGCTATGAGTGGGAGCTCACCGAGAGCCCCGCCGGCGCCAAGCAGTGGAAGCCGAAGGGTGACGCGGGCAAGAACACCGTCCCGGACCCGCACGGCGAGGAGTACAACCGCACCCCGGCGATGCTCACCAGTGACATCGCCCTGCGGGAGGACCCGATCTACGAGAAGATCTCCCGCCGCTTCCTCCAGCGTCCGCAGGAGTTCGCCGACGCCTTCGCCCGCGCGTGGTTCAAGCTGACCCACCGCGACATGGGTCCGATCAGCCGCTACGTCGGTGCCGAGGTGCCGACCGAGGAGCTGCTCTGGCAGGACCCGATCCCGGCCAACGAGCTCGGCACCACGGCCGAGGACATCGCCGAGGCCAAGGCGCAGATCGCCGGTCTGGGCCTGTCGGTCCAGCAGCTCGTCAAGACCGCGTGGGCCGCTGCCTCGTCATACCGCGACAGCGACAAGCGCGGTGGCGCCAACGGTGGTCGGATCCGCCTGGAGCCGCAGCGCTCGTGGGAGGTCAACGAGCCGGCCGAGCTGGCCAAGGTCATCGAGGCGCTCGAGGGCGTGGCCGAGAAGGTCAACGTCTCCTTCGCCGACCTCGTCGTCCTCGCGGGCAACGTCGGTGTCGAGCAGGCGGCGGCCGCGGCCGGTGTCGAGGTCGAGGTCCCGTTCACCCCGGGTCGCGGTGACGCCACCCAGGAGCAGACCGACCTCGAGTCGTTCGCGTTCCTCGAGCCCACCTCGGACGGGTTCCGCAACTACCAGCGGGACGACAACATCCTCCCGGGTGAGTACCTCCTCGTCGACAAGGCCAACCTCCTCGGGATCTCCGCCCCGCAGATGACGGTCCTCATCGGTGGTCTGCGCGCGCTCGGTGCCAACGTCGGTGGGTCCGACGTCGGCATCCTCACCGAGCGGGTCGGAACCCTGACGAACGACTTCTTCGTCAACCTGCTCGACCTGGGCACGACGTGGAAGGCCAAGGAGGGCTCGGACTACTTCGAGGGCACCGGTGCCGAGGGCCAGTCCTGGACCGGCTCGCGCGTCGACCTCGTCTTCGGCTCGAACTCCGAGCTGCGGGCGGTCGCCGAGGTCTACGCGGCCGACGACGCCACGGAGAAGTTCGTCCACGACTTCGTCGCCGCCTGGGCCAAGGTCATGGACAACGACCGCTTCGACGTCAAGCGCTGAGGCTGCCCCGACCCTCGAGTCCCCCGCCGCGACCTCACAAAGTGCGAGGTCGTGGCGGAGGACTCGCTTGTTCTGTGAGGGTCGTTCCCTCCGCGTCGTTTCGTCCGCTCCGCGTCGTGTCGGCCGCTCCGGCGGGTGTCGGCAATCGCCGACGGGCAGCGGAGTCAGCGACAGAGCCGGTCTGCTCGACGGCAGTTGAGTGCCCCCCAGACATAGGTGAAGGGCCCTTGTACGTATGAGGTGCAAGGGCCCTTCGGTTTGGTCGAGTATGTGACCACTCGGATCCGATGCGCTCGACTGACCACTCCTGGCCTGTCACCCGGCCGGTTCGACAGGTCGAAACCTGTCGGTGGAGTGCCCTTTCGAGCCATCCCGCTCTCCCCGAGGGGAGCGCGTACGAACAACATTAGGCGCGAATCTGGTTGGGCACAAGGGGTTTTCGTGAATCACGATCGTGGAATTTTGTTTCCCCCACGTTCTCCACAGTAGGCAAGCGGTTATCCACCGGTATGCGACGCTTGTGCACATAGGAACGGCCAGTTATGCACAACGAGTGTGGACAAGAGGCGGTGCCGGTGGCCGGTCAGCAGGCCGACTGAACCATCGAGAGCGGCGCCAGCACCCAGTGCATGGCGAGCAGATGACCTCCGACCCGGTGGACCGGGACCTGCACTCCGAAGACGTCGGCGAGCATCTCGGTCGCCTGACCTGCTCCGGGCGGCCGGCTAGGGCGGGTCAGGGATGGATGCGAGTGGTCAGCTCTGGACCCGCACCGGCGCGCCCGGGGTCCAGAAGACACCGAGTCGCATCCCGTGCATGTCCTGGACGATGATGTCCATGTCGAAGACGCGGCGCAGCATCTCGCGCTGCATGATCTCCTGGGGGCTGCCGACAGCGACCACCTCGCCGTCACGCATGGCGACGATGTGGTCGGAATAGGCGGATGCGAAGTTGATGTCGTGCAGGACGACCACCACGGTCTTTCCGAGGGTGTCCGCCGCGCGGCGCAGGAGCTCCATGGTGTGCGCCGCGTGCTTCATGTCGAGGTTGTTCAGCGGCTCGTCGAGCAGGACGTAGTCGGTGTCCTGGGCCAGGACCATGGCAACGTAGGCACGCTGCCGCTGCCCGCCGGAGACCTCGTCGAGATAGCGGTCCTCGAGGTCACCGAGGTCGAGGAAGTCCAGGGACCGGCTGATGATCTCCTCATCGGCCTTGGTGATGCGGCCACGGGAGTAGGGGAAGCGGCCGAAGCCGACCAGCTGGCGGATCGTCAGCCGGGTGATGAAGTGGTTCTCCTGGCGCAGGATCGACAGGATCTTGGCCAGGTCGTGGGACTTGGTGCGGCTCACGTCATACCCCGCGACCTCGATCACACCGTCGTCGAGGCCCTGGAGCCGACCGATCATCGTCAGCAGCGTCGACTTGCCGGCGCCGTTGGGACCGATCAGCGAGGTGATGCCGCCCTCAGGGATCTGCAGGTCGACAGGCCCGATTCGGACCTCGCTGCTGTAGTCGCGGCGGACTCGGGTCAGGTTGATCACAGTCGCCCCTTCCGGAGGATGACGTAGAGGAAGACCGAGCCGCCGACCAGCTCGATGATGATGGAGACCACGCCCTGGGCGTAGAAGACGTTCTTCATGATGAAGTAGGCGCCGGACAGCACCACGAAGCCGGTGAGCGCCGAGATCGGGAAGATGTGACGGTGGTCGTAGGTGTCGGCGAACTGGTAGGCGAGGGTGGCCACGAGGAAGCCGAGGAAGGTCATCGGGCCGACGAGGGCCGTGGATACCGCCATGAGGATCGAGATGAGGAAGAGCACGCGCATGGTCTCGGCACGGTGGTTGATCCCGAGGTTGAGCGTGGTGTCCTTGCCCAGGGCGAGGACGTTGAGCCGGCGTGAGCGTGCCCACAGCAGGCCGGCGGCGATCAGGACCAGCGGTATCGCGACCGGGAAGTAGCTGACGTCGGCGTTGCTCACCGACCCGAACAGGCGCGCGGTCAGCACGTCGAACTCGCTGGGTGTCAGCAGGCGCTGCATGAAGTTGGAGACCGACCCGAGCCCGCCGCCGATGATGATGCCGACGAGGAGCATGACGTGGATGTTGCCCTGCCGTCCGGACAGCAGCCAGCCGTAGAGCACGAGGGCCAGCGCCACCATGATCACGACGAGGAGCACGAACTGCTTCAGGCCGGAGAAGAAGGTCACCCCTGCCGCGCCGAGGAGGAAGACGGCTGCGGTCTGCACGGCGACGTAGAGCGACTCGAAGCCCATGATGGAGGGCGTGAGTATGCGGTTGTTCGTCACGGTCTGGAAACTCACCGTGGCCGTGGCGTGACACAGCGCCACCACTGCCATCACGATGACGTTGGTGACGCGCATCTCGGCGATGACCCAGAAGCCGGGGGTGCCGAACGGCATCGGGTTGTCCCAGGCCAAGAGTCCGAAACCGAAGAACACGGCCAGCGCGATGAGGATGCCGAGCACGATCCGGTAGCGGCGGCGGGCGGCGGTCGTCGGCAGCGGGCCGGAGTGGCTACGCGGCGTCGGGTCCGCTCCCGGTGGGGGCGGACCGGGAACGGTCGGCCCGTGGGAGAAGGTCGCCAGCTCAGCCACGACGCTGCCTCAGGATCAAGGTGACGAAGACGACTGCGCCGACGACACCGAGGATGAGTGACACCGGCACCTCGAAGGGGGCGATGATCGTTCGTCCGATCAGGTCACAGACGGTCACGATGGCGATGCCCAGCAGGCATACCCAGGGCAGGTTGCTGCGCAGGTCATCCCCGCGGATCATCGAGACGATGTTGGGGACGATGAGCCCGAGGAAGGGCAGGTTCCCCACGACGACGGTGACCACCCCGGTCGCGACGGCAATGAGCGCGGTCCCCACCAGGACCATCCGGTTGTAGTTGACCCCGACGTTGGTCGCGATGTCCTCGCCCAGCCCGGCGACCGTGAGCCGGTCGGCGAGCAGGAACACCCCGATGACGACGATGACGACGACCCAGAGAACCTCATACTGACCCCGCAGCACTGAGGTGAAGCTGCCGGCGAACCAGATGCCCAGGCTCTGCAGCATGTCCGTCTGCAAAGCGATGAAGGAAGAGACCGATCCGACGACAGCGCCGAGCATGATGCCGACGATCGGCACGATCAGAGAGGTGCGCAGGGACACCCGGCGCAGGAAGAGGAAGAAGACCATCGTGCCGATGAAGGCGGCCACAACGGCTCCGACCATCTTGGTCAGAATGCCGGCTGTGGGCAGGACGATCATCACCCCGAGCAGGCCCAGCCCCGCCCACTCGGTCGTGCCGGTTGTCGTCGGCTCGACGAAGCGGTTCTGGGTCAGCAGCTGCATGACCAGCCCGCACATGGCCATGGCCGCGCCCGCCAGGACAAGGGCAATGGTGCGTGGGATACGAGTGATGGCGAACATCTGCGCGCCGTCCTGCGCACCGAAGACGTCATACACGCCGGTGAGCAGCGAGAGCACCAGGAGCACGCCGACGCCGAGGATCCCGAGGATGAGCCTGGGGTCGAAAAGTGAGCCCTTCGTCGGACGAGGGGCCGGTGCGGTGCTCATCTGGGTCACAGGTGCCTAGGGGAAGTGCAAGGGATCGATGGAGAACGGCGGCGCAGGTGGGGGCGGCCGGATTCAGGCCACCGCCCCA
>JAAYSB010000290.1 GCA_012518475.1 Intrasporangiaceae bacterium
CCCGCCGCTGACCGGACCCGACCTGCGCTTCCAGCCGGCTCGGCTCGGCGGAACAGCGCCGACGCCCGAGGAGGCCCGCGCCAAGGAGGAGCACGACCGCACCAGGACGGTCGATCTCTTCAACGCGAAGAAGGGCCAGAAGAAGTCCCTTCAGCGAGCGGCCAAGCGCACCCGGACGAAGCTCTCGCGACGCCGGTCCCGCTGACACCCTTGGTTCACACCTGTCACACCGGTACCTTTGCTCCCATGACGCACGCTGTTCGCACGCGCTGGGCCGCAGCCCTCCTTGCCGGAGCGCTGACGGTGACCCTGTCCGCGTGCTCGGGGGACCCTGATGAGCCGGCACCGACGAGCCCGGTGGTGACGAGCGAGCCCGCGACCACGGAGCCGACCGGCGAGGCCACCGCCGACCCCACGGACGAGGAGACCGAGCCGTCGACGGAGCCGAGTGAGCCGGCAACGACGACCCCTGCCACGGCGACGGCGACCGTGACGGAGGACGAGCCTGAGGCGCCCGCCGGCGGCACCACGGGTCCGCAGCCTGCCGGCCCGCCGACCGAGGGAGCCGGCGCCGACGCGCTCGCGGCGATCATGCCCGAAGGCTTCCCGCTGCCCGACGACCTGACGATCACGGGTGACCCGACCGCGACCGCAGAGAACTGGAACGTCGGCTTCACCGTCCCGTCACCGGTGGAGGCCTTCGACTTCTTCCTCCGGGAGCTGCCTGCGGCCGGCTACGAGCTGCGCCCGGGCACGAGCGAGGCCTACAGCCCCGAGGTGAGTTCCGGGGCGATCCTCGCCCAGAGCGAGGCGCACGACGTCAACCTGCTCATCGTCGACGACCAGGTCGAGATCACCATCACGACCCGCTGACCCCTGCGGTGCGCCCGACACCGGGCGATGGGCCGCGCAGGAGTCAGATCGCGCAGCCGAGGTGCGCGAGCGCCTGGCGCAGCAGGACGCCGTGCCCGCCGGGCATCTCCTCGATGAGTGAGGGGACGAGAGCCTCCTCCGGGGTGAGCCACGCCAGATCGAGCGCGTCCTGCTGCGGAGCGCAGTCGCCGGCGACCGGGACGATGAAGGCGAGCGAGACAGCGTGCTGCCGGGAGTCGTGGAACGGGGTGACCCCGGGAGTGGGGAAGTACTCGGCGACGGTGAAGGGCTGAGGGCTCGGCGGCACCTGCGGCAGGGCGACCGGCCCGAGGTCCTTCTCGAGGTGGCGGATCAGGGCGTCGCGGACGCGCTCGTGATAGAGCACCCGCCCGGAGACGAGCTCGCGCGCCATCATGCCGTCATCGGTCGCCCGGAGCAGCAGGCCGACGGCGCTGACCTCACCGGCCTCGTCGACGCGGACAGGGACGGCATCGACATAGAGGATCGGCATCCGGCCGCGCACGGACTCGAGGTCCTCGCGGCTCAGCCAGGCCTCACGGCGGTCGAGATCGATGCCGCCGGGGAAGTCACTGCTCATGGACAACAGTTCTATCAGTAGTTCTCGGCGTCCCCACCGTGCCGAACGCGGCCCGGCGGGCGATGCGTCGCAGGGCAGACAGGACCGCGGGTCCGACGAGCAGGATGGCGACGGCGTTGGTCAGTGCGCGCCCGAGGTCCCAGCCGAGTGACGTCGTGACGCTGAAGACGACGAACCGGCGCAGGTTGTCCAGGACCTCCGCCCCGGGGATGTAGGACAGCTGGTTGTCCATCCCGACGGTGAACGGCCAGAACGAGAAGTTCATGATCAGGCCGTATGCGAGGCCCGCCAGTGCCCCGTAGCCCACCAGGAGCGCGATCTCGAGTCGGCCGCGGCACCGTGGCAGCAGTCCGGCGCCGAGGCCGACCCACGCCGACGCCATCATCTGGAAGGGCAGCCAGGGACCGACCCCACCGGTGAGGAGGGCTGAGCTGAGGAGGGTGGTCGCGCCGAGGACGAACCCGAACCCCGGTCCGTAGACCCGCCCGGCGAGAACGAGGAGGAAGAACACCGTCTCCAGCCCTCCCGCCCCGGCACCGAGGGGGCGCAGGGCGGCGCCCACGGCGGAGAGGACCCCGAGCATCGCGATGGCCTTGACGTCGAAGCCGCCCCGACCCATCTCGGCGAGGACGACGACGAGGAAGAGTGGCAGCAGGGCCGCGAGGATGAGGGGAGCGGTGCCGGCATCGTCGAGGCCGGAGCCGGGGGCGATGAACAGCGGCCACATGAACGACGCGATCCCGACGAGGCTCACCAGGGCGATCGAGAGGCGCGAGCGCGCCGAGACCGGGATGAGGCCGCCGCGCTCAGCCATGGCCCAGGGCCGTCTGTACGTCGTCCACCGTGAGCCACCGCGCAGGGGAGAGGATCTTGCCCACCTGCGGCGCGAAGGCCGGTGAGGACACAAGGATCTCGCGAGGATCCCCATCGGCGACGATCTCGCCGTCGGCCATGACGAGAACCCGGTCGGCGACAGCGGCCGCGAACTCGACGTCATGGGTGGAGATGATGACGCACTGCTTCGTGCTCGAGTCGGCCATCCGGCGCACGACGGACGTCAGGGCGTCCTTGGCTGCATAGTCCAGACCGCGCGTGGGCTCGTCGAGCATGACCACCGGCGGGTTGCCGGTGAGCTGGACGGCGAGGACGAGCGCGAGCCGTTGTCCCTCGGACAGGTCGCGCGGGTGGGTCTGCGGGTCGATCCCCGGCACCATGCGCTCGAGGAGCGCTGCGCACGTCCCGGCCTCAGCCCCGCTCTCGCGGTCGGACTGGACGCACTCCTCGGCGACGGTCTCGAGATAGAGCAGGTCGCTGGCGGACTGCGGCACGAGCGTGACCGCACGCCGCCGCGCGGGTGGTGCAAGCTCGGCCGGGTCGATGAGGTTGCCGGAACCGTCCGGCACCCGGACCTGGCCGGCGGTGCGCGCTCCCGAGCCCTGGAGCGCCCAGAGCAGGGAGGACTTGCCCGCCCCGTTGCGGCCCATGATCACGGTGACCGTCCCCGGATCGAACGACACGGAGACGTCGGCGACCGCTTCCACCTCGCCGAACCGGACGACGATCCCGTCCCCGGCGATCGCTGGTTCCCCACGCAATTCACCCGCCCCGCCATTTCCCCCCAATGGGGAGGAAGCGGCAGAGAGGACCTCTGGATCGTCCAGTCGGCCGAGGACAGGCAGGGGGGAGCGGCGGGCCATCCGCCGGGCGTCGCGGATCGAGAGCGGGATGGGGGACCAGTCGAGGAGCCGCGACAGGTGCACGATCGGCGGGGCCACCGCCGCGGACGCCATGACCTCGGCAGGGGCGTCGTGTCGCACCGTCCCGTCCGCGCACACCTCGATGATCGAGTCGGCGAGGTGGATGACCCGCTCGATCCGGTGCTCGGCGACGACGACGGTCACGCCGAGGTCGTGGACGAGCCGGGTGATCGCTGCGAG
>JAAYSB010000291.1 GCA_012518475.1 Intrasporangiaceae bacterium
ATCGAGACCAGGAGCGTGAGGTCCCGGGTGAGATAGAACGGCGCGATGAGGGCCAGCGCCAGTGCGGCCAGCGTCCACCACCGCTTGGCGGGAGTGTTGAGCAGACCCTGGTCGGAGGCATACGAGGTGACGAGGGAGGGTCGTCCCCGGCGTGCGGACCCGGGAACCGTGCCACCACCCTCGGAGGAACGGAGCGAGCGGGAGAAGCCGGTGAGGCGCTCCAGGCCGGTGGCCTCCGGGGCAGTGCGGGTCTCCTCCGGTGTCGGAGGGGTCGCTGTCGTGGTCATACCCGCTGCACCTCCTTGGTGCCGAAGAGGCCGTAGGGCCGGATGAGCAGGACGAGGATCATGACGAGGTAGGGCACGACGTTCTCGAAGTTCGGTCCCAGCCACGAGGCGTGAATCGGCTGATAGGTGCTCGTGATCGAGGAGACGAGCCCGATGAGCAGGCCACCGATGACCGCCCCCTTGAGCGAGTCGATGCCGCCGAGGATGAGCGCCGGCAGCGCGACGAGGGCAAACAGAGCGTCCGTCGCCTGGACCACGGATCCGTTGGCGGCCAACAGGATTCCCGCGAGAGCGGCGAGTGCCCCACCGATCGCCCAGGAGAGGGAGAACATCCGGCCGACATCGATGCCCTGGGCGAGCGCGGCCTCCTGGTCGAGGGAGGTCGCGCGCATGGCCAGGCCGATACGGGACCGGCTCAGCCACCAGCCCAGGAGAGCGAGCACGGCCATCGAGATGACGAACCGGGCGATGGTGTTGTGATAGATCGGGATCGCGCAGCCGGTCTCGCTGCTGACCAGGCAGAGCTGGTTGAGCTGCCACGGGTCGTTGATCGTGCGGGCCGCCGAGTCGAAGAGGCGGAACGCGACGATGAGCAGGATCGTGAGCACACCGACGGTGACGAGCGCCGCCGAGAACACCGGTCTGCCGACCTGGGGCCGGATCGCGACCCGCTCCACGACCATGCCGAGGACCCCGACGACGATCATCGCGAGGATGACGGCGACGAAGAACGGCAGGCCCATGGACACGGCGAAGTACGAGCAGAAGAACGATCCGAGGATGAGCAGGCCGGGCTGGGCGAAGTTCAGCACCCCGGTCGCGCGGAAGATGATGACGAAGCTCACGGCGAGCAGCGCATACACCGCGCCCGTGCCCAGTCCGCTGATGACGGACGTGATGAAGGTGCTCATCCGCTCCTCCCGAGGTCGGCGCCGGGGTACTCGCTCGTCCCGGCATACATGTCGTCGATGAGGTGGGGAACGGTCGCGGCGAACGCCGAGCGCTTGAGCTTCTGCGTCGCCGTCAGCTCCCCGTCCTCGTGGTCGAGCTCCTTGTGGAGCATGCGGATCTTGCGGACCGCCTCGACCCGGGCGAAGCGGGTGTTGACGTCGCGGACCACGCCGGCGATGAGCTCGATCGTCTCCGGCTTGGTCGACAGGTCGCGGTATGTCGTGTACTCGATCCGGCGACGAGCGGCCCAGTCGGCGACGGTGTCGAACTCGATCCCGATGATCGCGGTGAGATAGGGCCGCTGGTCACCGATGACGACCGCCTCGCGGACGTACGGAGAGGCCTTGATGGCGTTCTCGATCTCGCTCGGGGAGATGTTCTTGCCGCCGGCGGTGATGATGATGTCCTTGATCCGGTCGACGATCTTCACGTGCGTGCCGTCGACCCACTCGCCGACGTCACCCGTGTGCAACCAGCCGTCCTCGGAGACCGCCTCAGCCGTCGCATCCGGCCGGTTCCAGTAGCCGAGGAAGGTGCCCCGGTGCCGGGTGAGGACCTCGCCGGTCTTCTCGTCGAGGCGCAGCTCGATCTGCGGCTGCACCTCGCCGACCGTGCCGAGCTTGACCCGCCCGGGCCGGTTCGCGGTGGCGACAGCGGTGTTCTCCGTCATGCCGTAGGCCTCGTGGATGAGGATCCCGAGACTGAGGAAGAAGGTGAGGACGTCCGTCGAGATCGGGGCGGCACCGGAGAGGGCCATCCGCACCTTGGCCAGACCGAGCAGGCGCCGCAGCTTGCGTCCGGCGATGAGCCAGGCGAGGAAGGTGAGGACGCGTGACAACGGGGTATGCGCGCCGCCCCTGGCGATGCGGTCCTTGGCTGCGCGGTCGCCGAGCGTGCGGGCGATGCCGTAGGTGAACCTCTTCAGTCGGCTCGCGTTGGCCATCTTGATCGCGACGTTGGCCTGGATCTTCTCCCAGATCCGGGGGACGGCCACGAGGACGGTCGGCTGGACCTCGGCGAGGTCGGCGACGACGGTGTCGATCGACTCGGCGAAGTGGATGATCGTCCCGTTGCGCAGACCGCCCCACGTCGTGACGCCCCGCTCGAGCACGTGCGAGAGGGGCAGGTAGGAGACCAGGACGTCGTCATGGGTCATGCCCTTGTCGCCGAACATCCCGCCCTCCTCGGCGAAGACGTCGGTGCCGAAGGCGATGTTGTCGGCCGAGAGCATCGCGCCCTTCGGTGGACCCGTCGTGCCGGACGTGTAGATCAGGGTCACGAGGTCCGAGGAGGTCTTCTCGGCCTCGCGGCGGGCGAGCAGGTCGGGGTCCTGGGCCCGCAGCTCAGCGCCCTTGGCGATCGCCTCATCGAGGGAGAGCAGGCGCGGGTCGTCGTAGTCGGCCAGTCCTCGGCTGTCGAGGTAGACGACCCACTCGAGGGACTCGACGTCGTCGATGACCTCGAGGGCCTTGTCGACCTGCTCCTGGTCCTCGGCGACGAGGACCTTCGTGCCGCTGTCGGTGAGGAGATAGCGGATCTCGGCGACCGGGTTGGTCGGGTAGAACCCGACGATGACGGCGCGGAGCATGTTGGAGCCGACGTCCACATACAGCCACTCGGGCCGGTTCTCGGACTGGATCGCCACCCGGTCGCCCGGGCCGACACCGAGGGCTGCGAGGGCGAAGGCCACCATCTCGGTGTTGGTGAGGTAGTCGCTCCACGTGATGTCACGCCAGATGCCGTGCCGCTTCTCG
>JAAYSB010000292.1 GCA_012518475.1 Intrasporangiaceae bacterium
AGTCAGAAGCGAAGTTGGAGGTCGCCGACCAAGGCTTCACGCAACTCGACGGGGGTGAGTACGGCTCACCAGAAGTGACCTTCGGGGTGGTAATCACCAACTCCGGCAACGCCATGGCAACCGACGCCAGACTGCAGATTGCCTTCAAGGACGACAGCGGGGCAGTCGTCGACACCGCAGAGGAATACCTCACTGTGGTGCTCCCCGGCAGTTCGGTCGCCGTCGGATCGTCGATATATGACGTCGACGGCGTCACAGACATGACCGTCCAACTCATGCCTGGCAGCACAGAGGCACTAGAGGATGAGCCCGCAAACTTCGAAGTCGTTGACGTGAACACGCGCCAGTCCGAATTCGGTCTAACAACTACGGCGACTGTGAAATCGCCATTCACAAGGGATCTTGAGGACCTCCAGGCGGTGGCGATCTACCGTGATGGAAGCGGTGCCGTAATAGGTGGCGCGTTCACGTTCATCAACTTTGTACCTGCAGGTGGCGAGGGCGCAGTCTCCATCGACGCGATGTACGAAGGGCTGGAGCCAGCGGCCACGGATGTCTATATCGGCATCTCCGCTCTCACCCTGCTTGCTGACTCATAGCGATCCTTCACATAAGCGCGCACCGGCTGCCTCGGACGGTGCGCGCTTATCTATGTGGTTCGGGCCTCCGCGCCAACGCGTGGACACTCCCTTGACCACCCCCAGCCTGCTGGATAGTGTCCGTGCCCATACGGGTATTGCCACTAAACCCGCCCGGCGAGGAGAAGAACCCCATGAACGCTCACCCCACCCAGTCCGTGTTCCGCCGCGCGCGGCGCAAGGCGGCAATGGTCTTCGCGGGTGCGCTCGCGGTCCCGCTGCTGCTGGCCGGCTGCTCCGACGACTCGTCCGACTCGCCGGCTGACGGGGCCACCGATGGCGCGACCGACAGCGAGACCCCAGCGTCCGGCACCTTCGACTCGCTCACCGTCGCGCTGCCGTCCTCGGTGAGCAGCCTCGACGTCAGCCGGGAGGCGGGCATCGTCAACTACACGATCGCCCTGCTCGCACAGGAGTCGCTGCTCGGCATCGACGCCGACGGCCAGCTCGTGCCCGCTCTCGCCGAGTCCTGGGACGCACCGGACGCCTCGACCTATGTCCTCCAGATCCGTGACGGCGTGACGTTCTCCGACGGCACCGACCTCACCGTCGACGACGTCATCGCCTCGATCAACGTCCACGCCGAGGAGGGCTCCACCTCCGCCCTCGCGTACGCGTATGCCGGCGTCGAGTCCGTCGAGGCCACCGGCGAGCGGGAGATCACGATCAGGCTCACCGAGCCGAACTCGGCCTTCCCCTGGATCCTCAGCCCCGGCACCCTGCAGATCACCAGCGACGAGTTCATCGAGGCCAACAAGGACACGATCGGCACCCCCGAGACCCTCCTCCTCGGGACCGGCCCCTACAAGATCACGGAGTTCGTGCCGGACTCGCACGTCGCGCTCGAGGCGAACACCGAGTGGTGGAACGGGGAGCCCAAGGCCTCCTCGGTGCGGCTCGACTTCATC
>JAAYSB010000293.1 GCA_012518475.1 Intrasporangiaceae bacterium
ACCGCCGGGGCACCGACTCCCTCGAATGTCACCGGGGGCGGGACCGGCCCCGACCCCGACCCCGACCCCGACCCTGAGCCGGAGCCCGACGTCATCGACGTCATCATCAACGAGTTCTACGCCCGGGGGGGATCGGCCAACCAGCCCTACACCCACAAGTTCGCCGAGCTCTACAACCCCACCTCCGAGCCGGTCTCGCTGGACGGGGCCTCCATCCAGTACCGGTCAGCCGGTGGCACCGGCAACGCGAGCGGCGTCGGCGCGCTCTCCGGCGTCATCGAGCCCGGCGGCTTCTACCTGGTGCAGCTCGGGACGAACGGTGCCACCGGCGCCGGGCTGCCCAGCCCCGACTCGGTCAACACCAACGTCAACCCCAGTGGCTCCAACGGCACGATCTGGCTGGCGAGCACGACCGCCGCGATCAGCCCGGACGACGCGGCCCAGGTCATCGACAAGATCGGCTACGGCACCTCGAACAGCCCGGAGGGCACTGCCGTGGCCTACCCCGGGGTGAACTCGGTCGTCGGCGCGCTGGTCCGCACGGCCTTCAGCGACACCGACGACAACGCCGTTGACTTCACGGTGACGACCGAGCCCACGCCGCAGAGCTCCCAGGGCGGTTCCACGGACCCGGAGCCGGAGCCGGAGCCGCGCGCAGTGTCGATCGCCGAGATCCAGGGCACGGGTGACACGACCCCGATCGCGGGGGAGCGGGTGGTCACCGAGGGTGTGGTGACTGCCGCATACCCCTCCGGCGGCTTCCGCGGGATCTACCTCCAGACGTCGGGTTCGGGCGGTCAGCCCAAGGGCCCGGGCGCCGCGAGTGACGGCATCTTCGTGTTCTCGGACTGGGCGGCCGCGAACGTGCAGATCGGTGACTGCGTGCGGGTCGAGGGCACCGCCGGTGAGTACAACGGGCTCACCCAGCTCACCGACAGCCCCTTTACGACGGTCATCGACGACTGTGCGCCTGCCGTACCGACCGAGCTCGCAACCCTGCCGGCGACGGATGCGGAGAAGGAGGTCTACGAGGGCATGCTCGTCCTGCCCGTCGGGACCTACACGATCACGAACAACTACCAGCTCAACCAGTTCGGCCAGATCGGTCTGGCCGTCGGCGACGAGCCGCTGTACACCGCGACCGAGGTGGTCCGTCCGGGCCCCGAGGCGGAGGCCTACGAGGCGGAGAACCAGCGGAAGTACATCACCCTCGACGACGGCTCTTCATGGAACCTCATGACGAACGCCACCGCCAGGGACTCGTATGCGCTGCCCTACCTCTCGCACGAGACACCCATGAGGACGGCCTCCCAGGTCACGTTCACCGACCCGGTCATCCTCGACTACCGGTTCCAGTGGAACTACCAGCCGGTCGCTCATGTCCACGGCCACGACCACGAGGCGATCCCGGTCGCGTCGGAGAACGACCGGCCCGAATCAGCGCCGGAGCTCGACGGCAACCTCGTCATCGGTGCCTTCAACGTCCTCAACTACTTCGACGACCTCGGAAAGGACGAGCCGGGCTGCGCCTACTACAGCGACCGCTTCGGCAATCCGGTCGCAACGGACTTCTGCATCGTCCGGGGCGCCTGGTCGGAGAGTGCCTTCGCCGACCAGGAAGCCAAGCTCGTTGCCGCGATCAACAAGACCGGTGCCGACGTGCTCGCCCTCATGGAGATCGAGGCCTCGAACCAGGTGCCGTACCGCAGCCACGACCGGGACCGGACGATGCGGACTCTCGTCGCAGCACTCAACGAGGCAGCCGGGACCACCCGGTGGGCGTATGCCCCGTCCCCGCGCGTCACCAATCCCAACGAGGACATCATCCGCACCGGCTTCATCTACAACCCGCGCACCGTCCAGCTGCTGGGAGGGTCTCAGTCGCTTATCGACCCGGCCTTCGCCGACGCGCGCGAGCCGCTGGCGCAGAAGTTCAAGGCGGTGCGCACCGGCAAGCCGTTCGTCATGATCGCCAACCACTTCAAGTCCAAGGGCTCCGGCGTCGACGACGGGACCGGCCAGGGCGATGCCAACCCCTCACGTGAGGCCCAGGCCGCAGCCCTGACCCAGTGGGCGGACACCCAGTTCTCAGGCGAGGCTGTCTTCCTCGCCGGTGACTTCAACGCGTACTCGATGGAGACCCCGATCCAGATCATGGAGAACGCCGGGTACACAAACCTCGTCCGGGAGTACGACGCGACCGCGACGAGCTATCAGTTCAGTGGTCGGCTCGGCTCGCTCGACCACGTCCTCGCCAACGACCAGGCGCTGCGACTGGTCACCGGCGCGGCGATCTGGGACATCAACGGCGATGAGTCGATCGCGTTCCAGTACAGCCGACGGAACTACAACCTCGTCGACTATCACCGCCCCGACGAGTTCGCCTCCTCCGAACACGACCCGATCCTGGTGGGTCTGAACACCGGGCCTCGCGGCCGCGGCTGAGCCGAGCGCTATGCCGCCGCCATCGCGGCGGCGGCATAGCGGGCTGCCACGAGCGTGCTGATCGCCGGGTGACCGGCGAGTCCGTCCGTGACGGCGGCAGCACCGACGTCACTGCCGAGGCGGTGCGCCCGCGCAAGGAAGACCCCTGGCGCGAGCAGGTGACTGACCACGGCCAGCCGAGCCAGACCGTCCGATCGCAGTCCCGCGGCCGAGTCCTGGACGGTCGGCCCGGGACCGGAGAGGTATGCGGCGCGCACCGGCAACCCGATCCGCGCGCCGAGCAGCCGGCCCAGGTCGACGACCTCCGCCCGTGCGCCAGCCTGGCTCGACCCTGCCGAGGCCAGGATCACGGCATCGACGGCGCGGGTGACCGGGTTTCGTCCGATCGCCTCTCGCAGGCGTGAGTCGAGGGCCTCGACGACCGCAGGGACGGCGCCGATGGCCGGGGTGACGACAACGTCGCGCACGCCGGCCGCGGCTGCCGGGACGTCATGTCTGACGTGATAGCCGGAGGCGAGGAAGAGCGGCACGACGACGGCGCCCGGAACCAGGACGTTCCGCAGCTCCGGGCTGCACACGTCGACATATCCGACTCGGGGCTCGACGCCCACGAGCGCCCCGGCGGCGAGCGCGCACTCCTCGATGGCTGTGCGCCCGGCCGGGTCGGCGCAGCCGTGGGCAGCGACGACGAGAGGGCGGCTCATCGGGTCGTC
>JAAYSB010000294.1 GCA_012518475.1 Intrasporangiaceae bacterium
CGACGGCTGGTTCCACACCGGCGACATCGGCGAGATCGACGAGCGCGGCTTCCTGCGGATCACCGACCGCAAGAAGGACCTCTTCAAGACGAGCAACGGCAAGTACGTCGCACCGTCGATCATCGAGTCCCACTTCAAGGGCATCTGCCCCTACGTCGCGCAGCTCGTCGTCTACGGCGCGGACCGCAACTTCGTGTCCGCGCTCGTGACGCTCGACCCCGAGGCGATCCAGGGCTGGGCCGACCAGAACGGCCTCGGCGACAAGTCCTACGGCGAGATCGTCACCTCGCCCCAGGCCCGTGAGATGGTCCAGGGCTACATCGACGAGCTCAACGGTGGCCTCAACCGCTGGGAGCAGATCAAGCGCTTCACCATCCTCGACAAGGACCTCACCATCGAGGACGGCGAGATCACCCCGAGCATGAAGCTCAAGCGCAAGGTCGTCTCGGAGAAGTACAAGGACCTCCTCGAGGCTCACTACGAGAACTGAGCCGCGAGGACGAAGGTAGGACAAGCGAGGTACAAGCGCCGTTCTGCCGGAGTCCACAGCAAGAGTGGCCCCCACCGCGTGCGGTGGGGGCCACTCTGGTTCAGCCTGCGGATCGGGTATGCGCCGCGCTACTCCTCCCAGTGCGGCCCGATCCCGTCGTAGTCGGTGGGCGGCAGCTGGGTGCCGTCCTTGAGAGTGACGAGGTAGGTCGCCGACGGGGCGGTCGCGGCCATGGCGGCCTCGCTGTCCGGCCACCACGCGGCGAACCGGTCGCCGACGATCGTGGCCTCCACCCGGGTTCCGTCCATCCCGACCACCGTGACGCCGGCGACGTCCCTGCCGACGTAGCCTTCCGTCGAGAAGTACGCACCTTCGTCGGCGCTCGAACCCATGAGACCGGTGCCGATGATCTCCCGGGGACCCGGGGTAGGCAGGTCGGTCATGAACCCGTAGGTTCCGGCGGCGGTGCCCCCGCCGAACGGAGCGGGTAGGAACCCGCCGCCGTCCTCAATGAGACAGGTGGCCTCGAGCCCTTCTGCGCCCTCAAGGACGACATAGGTCCAGTCGCCGCGGCTGTCGGCGAGCACCAGGGCACTGCCGCGCAGATCAGCGGCGGTCGGGATTCCCTCAATCGGGGGACCGGCCTCGGCACTGTCGGCGAGATAGTCGCGGCACTGTTCAGCCATCTTCTCGTGCTCGGCGGTGGGGCGGGGCGTCGGCGAGGCGGTCCAGGACGCATAGGCGGTGCCGCCTCCGAGGATCCCGCTCACCGAGATGACGAGAGTCAGTGCCAGCGCAGCGGCGACGAGCAGGATGCCGCGGCCCAGGCGTCGCGGCGCCCGCGAAGGGGTGGCACCTCGGGCGGGACCTACCTCGGCGGTGGCCCCGGACTCGAGGATGTCCTCGAGGGTGTCGTCGGCGCGACGCTGCTGCTGCTGCGTGAGCATCGCCGGGGGAGCGGCGTCCAGGTCCTGGAGGGCCCGGTTGATCAGGGTGTCGTGGTCGGTGGGACGAGTGTTCATGAGGGGTTCCCTTCCGGGAGGGCCGCGCCGTGCGCAGCCGAGGTGTGCGGGAGGTCGAGGAGGCGCCGTAGCGATCGGCGCGCACGAGAGAGACGGAGCCGGTAGGCGACCGGCGTGATGCCGAGGACCGCGGCCGCGGCTGGGCCGTCCAGTCCGTCCCACGCGGTGAGGGCGATCGCCTCCTGGTCGGCCGTCGAGAGGCTGGGCCACACGCGGGCCAGGTCGAGGCGGGCTGCGATGAGCTCGGGGTCGACGCCGGCGCTGGACGGCTGGTGCTCGGCGATGCGGACGGCGAGCGCCTCATGGCGTCGGTCGCTCCGGTACTGGTTGAGGAGGGTGCGTCGGGCCATCCCGAACAGCCACGCCCGCTGGTTGTCCAGCTCGGCCGGCAGGTCGGCGACCCGACGCCAGGCCACGAGGAAGACGTCGGCGACGACGTCCTCTGCGTGGCTGGGATGGACCCGCCGCGTGACGAACCGCAGCAGGTCGGGATAGGTGGCGGCATACACGGACCGGAACCGGTCCCGCTCGCTCGGCGGTGCGCCGGCGGCGGCCGGCGACTCAGATGGTGTGCTCACATCCCCCTCGTGTCCACCAGCGCCCGATGTGTGTCACCCCAATAGTCTCGCAATTGCGAGATCTCGGAGGAGGGCGTCAGAAGGTGCGGGGGAGAGGTGCGTGGCGCATACCCCGTGAGCAGCGGTCCGTCGCCGTTTGGGTGAGGCGGGAACGGGACCTACCCTGGATGAATGCCTGGCCAGTCCCGATTCCATGAGCTCGAGCCGCTGCTGACGCGTGTGAGCAAGCCGATCCAGTATGTCGGCGGAGAGCTGAACTCGACCGTCAAGGACTGGAACGTCGGCGGATTCGGCGACGACGGCGAAGAGCTGACCGTCCGGTGGGCCCTCATGTATCCCGACGCGTACGAGGTCGGCGTCCCCAACCAGGGAATGATGATCCTCTACGAGGTCATCAACGAGCAGGAGAGCGCGCTCGCCGAGCGGACGTATGCGGTGTGGGGCGACCTCGAGAAGGAGCTTCGCGAAGCCGGCGTCCCGCAGCTGACCGTCGACGGGCACCGCGCGGTGCGCGACTTCGACCTGTTCGGCATCTCGTTCTCCACCGAGCTCGGCTACACCAACATGCTCACCGCGCTCGACCTCGCCGGGGTCCCGCTGCACGCGGTCGACCGCACGGATGAGGACCCGCTCGTCATCATCGGCGGGCACGCGTCCTTCAACCCCGAGCCGGTCGCTGACTTCATCGACGCCGCGATCGTCGGTGACGGAGAGGAGGCGGTCCTCACGGTCACCGCGATCGTCGGGGAGTGGAAGGAGGAGGGGCGTCCGGGGGGTCGCGAGGAGCTGCTCTACCGCCTGGCCGGGACGGGCGGGGTCTATGTCCCGCGGTTCTACGACGTCGACTATCTGCCCGACGGCCGGATCAAGCGGGTCGCCCCGAACCGCTCCGGTGTCCCGTGGCGGGTGGCCAAGCACACCGTCATGGACCTCGATGCCTGGCCCTATCCGAAGAAGCCGCTTGTCCCGCTGGCCGAGTCGGTCCACGAGCGGATGTCGGTGGAGATCTTCCGGGGCTGCACCCGGGGCTGCCGCTTCTGCCAGGCCGGAATGATCACCCGCCCGGTGCGGGAGCGTTCCATCACCGGCATCGGCGAGATGGTCGAGGCCGGCCTCCAGGCGACGGGCTTCGAGGAGGTCGGGCTGCTGTCGTTGTCGTCGGCTGACCACTCCGAGATCGCCGAGATCACCAAGGGCCTCGCCGACCGCTATGACGGGACGAACACGGGGCTGTCGCTGCCCTCGACCCGCGTCGACGCGTTCAATATCGACCTCGCGAACGAGCTCACTCGCAACGGTCGTCGGTCGGGGTTGACGTTCGCACCCGAGGGCGGCAGCGAGCGGATCCGCAAGGTCATCAACAAGATGGTCAGCGAGGACGACCTCATCCGGACCGTCGCTGCCGCGTACGGCGCCGGCTGGCGTCAGGTCAAGCTCTACTTCATGTGCGGACTGCCCACCGAGACCGACGAGGACGTCCTGCAGATCGCCGAGCTCGCCAAGCGGGTCATCGAGACCGGCCGCCAGGTCAGCGGCCGCAAGGACATCCGCTGCACCGTCTCGATCGGCGGCTTCGTGCCCAAGCCGCACACCCCGTTCCAGTGGGCCGCCCAGCTCAGCGCCGACGGGACCGACGAGCGGCTCGAGAAGCTGCGCCAGGCCATCCGCGCCGACCGTCGCTACGGATCCTCGATCGGCTTCCGCTATCACGACGGCAAGCCCGGCATCGTCGAGGGACTGCTCTCCCGCGGAGACCGCCGCATCGGCCGGGTCATCGAGGCGGTCTGGCGTGACGGAGGGCGCTTCGACGGCTGGTCCGAGCACTTCTCCTACGAGCGGTGGATGGCCTGCGCAGCCTCGGCGCTGGAGCCGTTCGGAGTCGACGTCGACTGGTACACCACCCGCGAGCGCGAGGAGTCCGAGGTCCTGCCGTGGGACCACATCGACTCCGGCCTCGACAAGGAGTGGCTCTGGCAGGACTGGCTCGACGCCCTGGACGAGACCGAGGTCGACGACTGTCGCTGGACGCCGTGCTTCGACTGCGGGGTCTGCCCGCAGATGAGCACCGAGATCGAGATCGGGCCGACCGGCAAGACCCTTCTGCCCCTGACGGTCATCCGCCCCGACGGTCAGCGCTTCGCCGCGGCACAGCAGTGACTCCCGCATGAGCCCATCGGTCTCCCCGGACTCCGGTGCGCACTGGACCGAGCCCGGCGCCTGGCCGGTGGCCGACGGGATCCACCGCATCCCGCTGCCGCTGCCGATGGACGGGCTGCGGGCGGTCAACGTCTATGTCCTCGAGAGCGAGGACGGGCTGACCCTCATCGACGGCGGCTGGGCCATCGAGGTCTCCCGTCGCACCCTCGAGGAGTCGCTGCGCTCGATCGGTCACTCGCTGACCGACATACGCTCCTTCCTCGTCACCCACGTCCACCGGGACCACTACACCCAGGCGGTGGCACTC
>JAAYSB010000295.1 GCA_012518475.1 Intrasporangiaceae bacterium
AGGAAGGGCCCAGGCATGGGGGTTCCCGATCCGGCTCGCGCGCGCAGCACTGAACACGCAGGTCTGATCAGGACTGGGTGTGGCCCCGCAGGGGTGGGGCACCCGGCCGGGCGAATCTCACGTCTCATACTCGCGAGCAGGTCCACCTGACCGGCCTTCCAGGGCAAGGCGCCCCGGTTGTCCGCCTACCAGGCTGCACTGCCGCAGGGGCAAAGGTCAAGTTTTGATAACGAACGTGGCGAGGACCACGTCGCTGTCGCCCCCGCCGACACCGCCGACGCAGGACTGCCCAAGCCCTGTCACCAGGGTCCGTAGACCCGCTCACTGTTCTCGCTGAGCGCCTCGCACAGGGTCGGCACGGCGACCCCGAGGACGTCGGCCATCCGCCGCACGGTGAGCGGGATGAGATACGGCGCGTTCGTCGAGCCGCGCCAGGGCATCGGCGTCAGATAGGGCGCATCAGTCTCGACGAGCACCTGCTCCAGCGGCACGACCGCGAGCGCGTTGCGCAGGTCGCGGGCGTTCTTGAACGTCACCGTCCCCGCGAACGACAGGAAGTATCCGCGCTCCGCCGCGACCCGCGCCATCTCGACGTCACCGCTGAAGCAGTGCAGCACGGTCCGCTCCGGGGCCCCCTCCTCCACGAGGATCCGCAGCACGTCGTCGTGGGAGTCGCGGTCGTGGATCTGCAGGGCCTTGCCGAGCCGCTTCGCGAGATCGATGTGCCACCGGAAAGCCTCCTGCTGCACACCGACCCCGTCCGGTCCGGTCCGGTAGTAGTCCAGGCCGGTCTCCCCGACGACGCGGACTCTCGGGTGGGCGGCGATCTCCTCGATCTCCGCGAGCGCATCGTCCAGCCCACCCACCGCCGCGAGCCGCGGCACCTCGTTCGGGTGCAGCGCCACACCACCGAGCACAGAGGGGTATGCGTCGACCGCCTCAGCGGTGAACCTCGCCCCCGGCAGGTCGCAGCCGATCTGCACGATCCGGTCGACACCGACGGCCGCCGCCTCACGCAGCGCCTCCCCCAGGTCCGGGCGCGGCTCGTCCCCGCGACCCATGTCGAGATGGGTGTGGTTGTCCACCACCGGAATCGGCAGAGGATCCGGAGCCGTCGGCCGCTCGCCGTAGCGCTGGTCGTGAGGGGTCATCAGGCGCTGACCGGTCAGTCCTCGCCCGCCGCGGCGAGTACCTCGGTCTCGTCGAGCTTGGTGAAGAGCGGTGCCGGCTTGGTGATCGGTGTGCCGACGGTGACGGGCACCGACTCCCACGCCGGCATGGTCGAGTAGTCGCCGGTGATGATGGGGTATGCCCGGGTCGCGTCGGACTCGTCGAGGCCGGTGACCTCGGTCAGGGTCGGCATGGGAACGAACGGGGAGTCGCCGCCCAGCGCCTCGTGCACCCGGTTCGCCGAGTGCGGGATGAATGGGGCGAGGAGGGTGTTGAGGTCGCTCACCGACTGGATGAGCGTGTGCAGGACTGTGGCAAGTCGCTCCCGCGCGTCCTCGCCCTTGAGCTTGAACGGCTCGGTGCGCGACACATACGCATTGACCTCGCCGACGACCCGCATGACCTCAGCGAGCGCGGCCTTGACCCGGTTGCGCTGGAGGAGCGCGCCGACGGTCTCGAAGGATCCGGTCACGGTGGCCCGGACCTCCTCGTCCACCGGCTCGAGTGCTCCGGGGGCAGGGACTTCGCCGAAGCTCTTCGCGACCATCGCGGCCGTGCGGGAGACGAGGTTGCCCCAGCCGGCGACGAGCTCGGAGTTGTTGCGCTGGACGAAGTCACGCCAGGTGAAGGACGAGTCCTGGGACTCCGGACCGGCAGCGCAGATGTAGAACCGGATGCTGTCCGGGCCGTAGCGGTCGAGCACCTCGCGCACGCCGACACCGTGGCCTCGACTCGTCGAGAACTGCTGCTCCCCGAAGGTGAGGAACTCGCTCGAGACGACCTCGGTCGGGAGATTGAGCTCACCGAAGACTCCGGGCTCGCCGCCGCGGTCGCCTGCCCCGGCATACCCGAGCAGCTCGGCCGGCCAGATCTGGGAGTGGAAGGTGATGTTGTCCTTGCCCATGAAGTAGTAGCTGACCTGCTCGAGCCCGTCGGCCGCGTCGGGGTTCCACCACTGGCGCCACGCCTCGGGGTCGCCGGAGCGTCGAGCCCACTCGATCGAGGCGGACAGATAGCCGATGACGGCGTCGAACCAGACATAGAGGCGCTTGCTCGGCAGGTCGCGCCAGCCGTCGAGCGGGACGGGAATGCCCCAGTCGATGTCCCGCGTCATCGCGCGCGGCTTGATGTCCTCGAGGATGTTGAGGCTGAACTTGATGACGTTCGGGCGCCACGTCCCGGTCTTCTCCCGACCCTCGAGATAGATCCGCAGCGCGTCGGCGAGCGCAGGCAGGTCGAGGAAGAAGTGCCTGGTCTCGACGAACTCGGGGGTCTCCCCGTTGATCTTGGACCGGGGGTCGATGAGGTCCTCGGGCTCGAGCTGGTTGCCGCAGTGGTCGCACTGGTCGCCGCGGGCATCGCCGTACTTGCAGATCGGGCAGGTGCCCTCGATATAGCGGTCGGGCAGGGTCCGGCCGGTCGACGGCGAGATCGCGCCGAGCTGGGTGCGCTCCACCATGTAGCCGTTCTCCCAGACCCTGGTGAACAGCTCCTGGGCGACGGCATAGTGGTTGGCGGTCGTCGTGCGCGTGTAGAGGTCGTACGTGCAGCCGAGGTCGGTGAGCTCGCCGGCGATGATCGCGTGGTTCTTGTCGACGAACTCCTGCGGTGAGACACCGGCCTTGTCGGCGAGGACGAGGATCGGGGTCCCGTGCTCGTCGGAGCCACTCACCATGAGGACGTCGTGCCCGGCCATCCGCATGTAGCGGCTGAAGACGTCGGAGGGCACCCCGAACCCAGCGATGTGGCCGAGGTGACGAGGGCCGTTGGCATACGGCCAGGCGACAGCGGAGAGGACCTTCATGGCCACCATCCTAGGTTGGAATGTCGGCGTGCCTCGGCGACGTTCACCCTGTCGACCCGGCGTCGTCGGGCTAGTGTCGGACCTGCGCACCCGCGGGACGAGAGGACCACCGAATGATCGCCGCCCTCACTGGAATGGGGTTGTCCGCAGCTGCGGGGTTCAACGCCTACATCCCGTTCCTCATCGTCGCCCTCATCGCGAGGTTCACCGACGTCATCAACCTCCCGAGCGGGTTCACCTGGATGGAGTCGTGGTGGGCCATCGGGATCGGCACCGTGCTGCTGATCACCGAGGTTGCCGTCGACAAGATCCCCGCAATCGACACCGTCAACGACACCATCCAGACCTTCATCCGGCCGGCGATGGGCGGTGTCATCTTCGCCGCGACGCAGGCGGCGGAGTCGATCGACTCCTCGCAGTGGATGCAGGAGAACTCCTGGGTCGGCATCACCCTCGGCGTCGTCGTCTCCCTTCTCGTCCACAGCGGCAAGATGGCTGCCCGGCCCGCGATCAACGCCGGCACCCTCGGCGCCGGGGCTCCTGTTGTCTCGACCGCCGAGGACGGCGCCTCCATCGGCCTGTCGCTCATCGCGATCTTCCTGCCGCTCCTCGTCATCGTCGTCCTCGCCCTGATCGCCTGGCTCTTCATCTGGCTCTGGTTGAAGATCCGGCGACGGCGTCGGCGCCGCGTGCGAGCCGCATACCCCTGACCTCAGTTCTTCGTCGGGGCCGCGACATACTGACGTCGTGACCTTCACCGTCGCGCCCTCCCGGCTCCCTCGCCGCACGCTCCTCACCGAGACCGCGCTCGTGCTCGGCGTCTCGCTCGGCGCGTCGGCCCTCTGGGCGATCCTGTCGATCATCCGCAAGATGACGGCGGAGGTCTCCCTCTCGGCGCAGACGACGACCATGAACAACGCGGTCACCCCGGACCGGCCCTGGCTCGACCTCGCCCATCAGCTCACCGGCATCGCCCTGGCGCTCGTCCCCGTCGTCCTTGCACTGCACCTGCTCGCTCGGGAGCGTCCGCATCCGGGCCTGAGAATGGGCTTCGACCTCACAAGGCCGATTCCCGATGCCGTCCTGGGCCTCCTGCTTACGGCGCTCATCGGGATCCCCGGCATCGGCCTGTACCTCGCCGCCCGCGCCCTCGACCTCAACACGACGGTCGCCGCCGCCAACCTCACGAACGTGTGGTGGGCGATCCCGGTTCTCATCCTCGCTGCGGCGCAGAACGCCATCCTCGAGGAGGTCGTCATGATTGGCTACCTCTTCACCCGGTGGACCCAGGCG
>JAAYSB010000296.1 GCA_012518475.1 Intrasporangiaceae bacterium
CTTCGAGGTCCCCTCCGGTCTGCTGCATGGGCGGCAGGAGGATCAGCGCGGCCGCGGCGGCTGTTGCCCACCCCACGACGATGAGCCATCGCAAAGCGACGACAGCCCGCGCATAGCCGTACCAGATTCGGGCGGCGAGTCCCCGGCGCGGTCCTGGGTCGTTGGCGGTCGGCGCGACGCGCTCACCGCCGGCCGTCCCGCTGCGGGTCATGGCGCTGGACTGCCGGCCAGGTCGAGGCACTCCTGGGCCGCCCCGTCGGAGTCCTCACGCGCCGCCTGGATGGCATCGAGGGCCTCCTGGATGGTCCGGGCGTCCTCGTCACGCGCCCCGACGGCGAGCTGGTCCACCTGCTCGTCCAAGGCGATGTTGTACTCGGCCGAACGAACACACGGCTCGGGGACGTCGCCGGCAGCCGTCTCGGTCTGGGTCTGGGCCTCGGTCTGGGTCTCGGTCTCGGTGGGCTCCGCACTGGTCGTTGTCTCCGGAGCCTCGATGACCTCCTCGGCGTCACCGACGGTCGCGAAGCCCAGTCCCAGGGCGAGCACCCCCACCGCGGTGGCCAGGACAGCGCCGACGAGAATGCCGGTGATGAGCATCGCGATGCGCCCCGCCGGCCGCGGTCGCGGAGCTGGCGGGGGCTGCTGTTGGGCGCGCGCTCTCACGGGTCCTCCTGGATGAGTCACCTGCCGCGCAGCTCGTGCTGGGCGACGATGCGATGCTACGAAATGTGCGCCTGTCCGCTGCGACGAAACCGGGGGTCAGTTTGCGCGATCAGCGAAGTCGCACCGACAGGCAGGTGACACAGCCTTCGAGCTTCTCGAACTCGGAGATGTCGACCGGGGTCACCTGATAGCCGCGGTCGCGCAGAACCTGGGCAGACACCGGAGCGCTCGCCGCCATGACGAGGTGGTCCTCCCCGACCCGGATCACGTGGGCCCCGCCCTCCTCCGGCATCGCAAGATACGTCGGGAAGGCATCCCGGTCGTCGACGACCGGGTCCCACCCGATGACCGTCCCGTCCGGCAGGGCTGTCACGGCAGACTTCAGGTGCAGTACACGCTCGACCGGGACCGCCTGGACCCGCACGCCCCGCGGCGTCAGGTGCCCAGCCAGCTGATGGATGCCGCGGCCGTTCGTCCGCCCGCCCAGCCCCACGTACACCGTGGTCGACTCAGGGGTCGCCACACGCAGCACGTCTCCGCCGTCGAGAGTCCCCGGCTCTTCGATATGCGCCACCTCGAGACCGAGCCCGGCGACGAAGTCCGCCACACCGACCGTCTCCGGCTTGCGTTCGGGCGCACCGGGATTCGTCACGATGGCTAGGTCCTCGTGCACCACCAGGACGTCCTCGACGAACACCGCGTCCGGGCACTCGTCCGCCGGTGGCATCTCGACGATGTCCCACCCGGCTGACGCGAGCACGTCGCAGTACGCCGTCCACTGGCTCGCGGCCAGGTCGAGGTCGATCGCGGACTTCTCGATGTGCGTGACGAGTCCGTCGGCCAGTCGGGGACCGGGGCGGCGGACGACTGCGATATTCCTCGGCACGTCGTCAGCCTAGACACCCAGGGCAGCACACCGCGAGAGAATGGGGCATGCCTCTCACCCGTCTCCAGCACCACCTCGGCATGGCGTTGCGCAGCAAGGTCGCCGGGGAGAACCCGACGGCCCGCGCCGCGCGGGTCTGGGGTGCCCCCGGTCCTCGGTGGTTCTCACCAGGGGACCCGATCTGGCGGGTCCACTCGGACGCGAGCATGTTCCCCGGCGGCATCAGGTCACTGCTCCTGCAGTCCCTCCACCCCCTCGCGCTCGCCGGCGTCGAGGACCACTCGGACTACCGCAACGACCCGTGGACGCGGGTCAACAACACGTCGTTCTTCATCGCCCAGACGACCTACGGAACCATCGAGAACGCCGAGAAGCTCATCTCGGTCATCAACACGATCCACGAGCGCATCGTCGGCACCGCTCCGGACGGGCGTACTTATGCCGCAACGGATCCGGACCTTCTCCAGTGGGTTCACGTCGCCGAGATCGAGACGTTTCTCACCTGCTACCAGGCCTTCTCCCCCACCCCGCTCACGGCCGACGAGGCCGACCGGTATGTGGCGCAGACCGCCCATGTCGCCCGCCTTCTCGGCGTCATCGAC
>JAAYSB010000297.1 GCA_012518475.1 Intrasporangiaceae bacterium
CCTCCGCCTTCGAGCCGCACCAGCGCGACGTCGTCCGCTCGGTGACCACCGCCCTCGACGACGCTCTCCTGCCCGAACGCGAGGAGCGCGTCATCATGGCCGGCACCGCGCACCTCGCCCGGTCCGGGCTCGACGTCCCGGTCCAGCTGCACGACGTCCTCGAGGCGCTCGAGCAGCACGTCATCCTCCTCAAGCTGCTCGGCACCGCCGGCGAGTCCAGTGACGCGCTCGCCGTCCGCATCGGGCACGAGAACCCGTTCACCGAGCTGCAGTCGACGTCGATGGTGACGACCGGCTACGGCCCCGGCTCCGAGCTCGTCGCCGGGCTCGGTGTCGTCGGACCGACGCGGATGGACTACCCCAGCACCATGGCCGCAGTTCGCGCTGTGGCGACCTATGTCAGCAGGATCCTCGCGGACTGATCCGGTCGCGAGCCACCGGACCACGTCAGAGACGATCCACGAGTTCAGAGACGAAGGACTGCCTTGAACGACTACTACGCCGATCTCGGGGTGTCGCGGGATGCGACCGCCGAGGAGATCAAGCGCGCCTACCGCAAGGCGGCCCGCAGGCTGCACCCGGATGTCAACCCGGGGCCGGAGGCCGAGGAGGAATTCAAGAAGATCTCGCAGGCCTACGACGTCCTGTCCGACCCCGAGAAGCGCCGCTCGTTCGACATGGGCGCCGACCCCTATGCCGCGGGCGCAGCCGGCTTCGGCCAGGGATTCTCGTTCAGCGACATCATGGACGCGTTCTTCGGCCAGGGTGCCGGCGGAGGAGCCGGTCGTGGACCCCGCCCGCGCCAGCAGCGCGGCACAGACGGCCTGGTCCGCCAGGAGATCCCTCTCGAGACAGCCGTGTTCGGTGGCGAGACCGAACTGCTCATCGACACCGCGGTCACGTGTGGGACGTGCGACGGCGGTGGCGGCCAGCCCGGCACCGGGCGACGCACGTGTGACCTGTGTGGCGGTCGCGGCGAGACCCAGCAGGTCCAGCGCAGCTTCCTCGGCCAAGTCATGACGACCCGGCCCTGCATGGCCTGCCAGGGCTTCGGCGACATCATCACCCACCCGTGCCACGACTGCGCCGGGGACGGACGCGTCCGTCAGCGCCGTCCGCTGAAGATCCGTGTGCCCGCCGGGGTCGACACCGGCACGCGCATCCAGCTGCGCGGCGAGGGAGAGGTCGGCCCGGGCGGCGGTCCGAACGGCGACCTCTATGTCGAGGTCCGGGTCGAGCCCCACGAGACGTTCACCCGTCGCGGGGACGACCTGCACGCGACCATCAGCGTCCCGATGACCGCTGCGGCGCTCGGGGCCACGCTGCCGCTCGAGACCTTCGACGGCGTCCAGGACATCGACCTCCCGCCGGGCACCCAGGCTGGCGAGGCCATCACCTTGCGCGGCCTCGGCGTCACCCACCTGCGCGGTGGCGGCCGCGGGGACGTCATCGCCCACATCGACGTCCGGACCCCGACCCGCCTCGACGCCCAGCAGGAGGACCTGCTCCGCCAGCTCGCCGCCGCCCGCGGTGAGGAGCGCCCCACCGGCAAGGTCGCCCCCGCCGACCACGGCCTGCTCGGCAAGCTCAAGGACGCCTTCAAGGCCCGCTGACATGACCCGTCCTGTCTTCGTCGCCGACCCACAGACCATGGGGTATGCGACGGTCGGGTCGACCGTCGAGCTCACCGGCCCCGAGGGCCGGCACGCCGCCGCCGTGCGGCGGATCGGCGCGGGGGAGAGCGTCGACCTCGTCGACGGACAGGGGAAGCGGGTCACCGCATACGTCCTCGGCAGTGACCGGGCAGGTCTGACACTCCGGGTCGACGAGGTGACGGAGGAGCCGGCGCCGAGTCCGCGACTCGTCCTCGTCCAGGCGCTCGCGAAGGGCGACCGGGACGATCAGGCGATCGAGGCGGCGACCGAGCTCGGCGTCGACGTGGTCGTTCCGTGGCAGGCGCAGCGCAGCATCGTCCAGTGGCGCGGGGAGCGCGGCCGCAAGGCCCATGGGAAGTGGGTCGATGCGGTGACCGCGGCGGGGAAGCAGTCCCGTCGGGCCCGCTTCC
>JAAYSB010000298.1 GCA_012518475.1 Intrasporangiaceae bacterium
CCCCTCGTTCACGTCGGCGGGCGCCCGTTGCTCGCCGCTGCGCTCGGGGCGGCCGATGGGGCCGAGCAGGTCGTCGTCGTCGGCGACGTGCCGGTGCCTCCCGGGGTGATCGGGACAGTCGAGGACCCACCACGAAGTGGGCCGGCCGCGGGTCTGGCCGCCGGGCTCTCGGCTCTGACGGCCGATGCCCCCTGGGTTCTCGTCCTGGCCAGCGACCTGCCCGGCGCGGAGCAGGCGGTGCCAGCTCTGCTCGCAGCGGCTGAGGTTCACAACGTCACCGACGGCATCTGCTTCCATGACGAGACCGGTCATCCCCAGTGGATGCTCGCTCTGTACCGGACCGATGCGTTGCGCCGGGCCGTCGCCGGGACAGCAACCACCGACCTGTCACTACGACGCCTGCTCGCCCCGCTCGAGCTGAGGACGATCCCCGGAGATCGGTGGTCGATTGCCGACTGCGACACCTGGCCGGAGATCGAGGCCGCCCGCGTATACGCAAGTAGGGAGCACTCATGAGCGACCCGGAGCACGACGAGCAGCGGTGGGCGGAGTGGGTTGAGACTGCCTCGGCAGCGCTCGGTGTGAACCCGAGCGCAGTGGACATCGCGGCGATCCATCACCTGAGCAAGGAGGTGGCCAGGCGCCTCGAGCGTCCGCTCGTGCCGGTGAGCGCGTTCCTCCTCGGCCTCGCCGTCGGTGGTGCAGCCGAGGGTGGGCCGCTCGCTCGGGGCGAGGCACTTCGACGCCTCCGGAGCACGCTGCCCGCGCCCGAGTGAGTCGCAGCCGGTGGTCGGCGTCAGCCGCCCCTCTTAGAGAGAGAGGCGCTCCCGCACGACTGTGACGAGACGGTCACAGACCGCTTCGGCCCGCTCCTCGGTCTCGGCCTCGACCATGACGCGGACGACCGGCTCGGTGCCGGACTTGCGGAGCAGCACCCTGCCGGTCTCACCGAGGGCGGCCTCCTCCTTGCGGACGGCGGCCTGGACACCCTCGTCGGTCTCGACCCGGGCCTTGTCGACGCCCTTGACGTTCTTGAGGACCTGCGGCATCCGGGTCATGACGGTGGCCAGCTCGGCAAGTGACTTGCCGGTCTCCTTGACGCGGGCCGCGAGCATGAGGCCGGTGAGGACACCGTCGCCGGTCGTCCCGTGATCGAGCATGATGACGTGACCGGACTGCTCGCCGCCCAAGGAGTAGTTCTCGGCCCGCATGGCCTCGAGCACATAGCGGTCACCGACCGCGGTCTGGCGCACGCTGATGCCCTCACGCTTCATCGCGTTGATCAGGCCCAGGTTGCTCATGACCGTGGCGACGAGAGTGTTGGACTCGAGCCGGCCCCGGCCCTTGAGCGCGAGCGCGAGGATGGCCATGATCTGGTCGCCGTCGACCTCGTTGCCGTCGGCGTCGACCGCCAGGCATCGGTCGGCGTCACCGTCGTGCGCGATCCCGAGGTCGGCCTTGTGCTCACGCACTGCGGCCTTGATCCGGGCCAGGTGGGTCGAGCCATAGCCGTCGTTGATGTTCAGCCCGTCCGGGGAGGCGCCGATCTCATAGACATCGGCACCGGCAAGCCGGAACACCTCCGGCGAGACCTCGCTCGCCGCGCCGTGCGCCGCATCGAGAACGATGGTCAGTCCGTCAAGAGTGTTCGGCAGCGTCGAGAGCAGGTGGGCGACATAGCGTGCCTGCCCCGCGCGGTTCTCGTGGACCCGGCCGACCTCGGCTCCCACCGGTCGCTCCCAGCGCTGGCCGATCTGCGCCTCGATCTCGTCCTCGACCGCGTCCGGGAGCTTGTGGCCACCCTCGGCGAAGAACTTGATGCCGTTGTCGGGCATGGCGTTGTGGGAGGCGGAGAGCATGACACCGAAGTGGGCGTCCATGTCCCCCGTGAGGAAGGCGACGGCCGGCGTCGGGAGTACGCCGACGTTGTGGACGTCCACGCCGGCCGAGGCCAGACCCGCGACGACTGCGGCACTGAGGAACTCACCTGACGCGCGCGGGTCCCGCCCTACGACGGCCTTGGGCTTGCGCCCCTTGGCGCGGGCTGGACCGCCCAGCACCTGAGCGGCGGCGACGGACATCTGCAGCGCCAGCTCGGCGGTGATGTCAACGTTAGCGAGACCGCGGACACCGTCGGTGCCGAAGAGTCGGGACATAGTCGGGTACTGCCTTCCTGCAAGCTGGGTTCAACCGACAACCTACTCCCCTGAGGTGCGCCTATCGGGGAGCTGCGCGATGGATACCCTGCGGTTGACCAGGGGTGGCGCGAACAGCAGATGGCAACGGCGGCACCCCGAGAGCGGGGTACCGCCGTTGGCACGCTGTGGTCCGAAAGGGCCGCCGCGATCAGCGCTTGCTGTACTGCGGAGCCTTACGGGCCTTCTTCAGACCAGCCTTCTTCCGCTCCGGGACGCGAGCGTCGCGGGTGAGGAAGCCGGCCTTCTTCAGGGCCGGGCGGTTGAGCTCGGCGTCGACCCCGTTGAGGGAGCGCGCGACACCGAGGCGGACTGCTCCGGCCTGGCCGGAGGGGCCACCACCGTGGACGCGGACGAGCACGTCGTAGGCGCCGTCGAGCTCGAGGACCTTGAGCGGCTCGTTGACGAGCTGCTGGTGGACCTTGTTCGGGAAGTACTGCTCGAGGGTGCGACCGTTGATGGTCCACTCGCCGGTGCCCGGAACGATCCGGACACGGGCAACGGCCTGCTTGCGGCGACCGGTCGCGCCACCCGGGGCGGACGCGCTCGGGCGGCGGGTCGGCTCGCCGGCGGCGTCGGCGTCGGACTCCGAGGTGTACTCGGTGATGACCGCGTCGTCAGTGTCGGTGCCGTAGTCGTCGGCACCCTCGTAGTTCTCGTCGTAGTTCTCAGTGTTCTCAGTCATCACTGGGCCACCTGGGTGATCTCGAAGGGCTTGGGCTGCTGGGCAGCGTGGGGGTGCTCGGAGCCGGCGTAGACCTTGAGCTTGGAGAGCTGCTGGCGACCGAGGGAGGTCTTGGGGAGCATTCCGCGGATCGCCTTCTCGACGGCCTTCTCCGGGCTCTTCTCGAGGAGCTCGGCGTAGGTCGTGCTGCGCAGACCACCCGGGAACCCCGAGTGGCGGTAGGCCTTCTTCTGCTCGGCCTTGGCGCCGGTGAGGGCGACCTTGTCGGCGTTGATGATGATGACGAAGTCACCGGTGTCGACGTGCGGGGCGAACGTCGGCTTGTGCTTGCCACGAAGGAGCGTGGCGGCCTGGCTGGCCAGGCGGCCGAGGACGACATCGGTGGCGTCGATGACGTGCCACTCGCGGGTGATGTCGCCCGGCTTCGGCGTGTAGGTACGCATGGAGAGAACCTTCATTGGATGGATGATGGACAGGTATGCCGTGGGCGCCTTGCAGGAAGCTCGGTCTCGGCAGGTGCTGGAGAGACCAACTGCTGGAGTTCCGACGCCCTGAAGGGGGCGCACGGCACAACTCCACTAGTTTACGGACCCCGGGCGGGCGAGCCCAAATTCATCTCAGCGGCTCCAATCACCTTGCGGTACGTGAAAGTTCGCTCAATTCTCGGCCTTGGCCGCAGACTATGCAAACGAATTATGCAAAGGTATTATGCATCCTATGGACTCCGCCGCCATCAGGACCCTCGCGCACCCGCTCCGCTCTCGACTTCTCACCGCACTACGGGAAGCCGGGTCGGCGACTGCGACGAACCTGGCACGCGAGCTCGGCACGAACTCGGGCGCGACGAGCTATCACCTCCGCAGGCTGGCCGACGTGGGGCTCATCGTCGACTCCGGTCGCGGCGACGGGAAGCGCCGCGTCTGGGCACCCGCCGAGGTCACTGCGGTGGACCCGAGGGACCTCGCCGGCTCGATGGACCCGGACGCAGATGTGAGCACCGCGATGGGATGGCTCGAGCGGGACTGGCTGCGCCACTTCGCCGAGAAGTTCGGTCGATGGCTCGATGTCCGCACGAGCTGGCCACAGCGTTGGCAGCGGAGCACCGGAATGAACGACTACCTCGTCGTGGTCACGGCCGAGCAACTCGACGGACTGCACGCGGAGATCGAGTCGGTGCTCGAGCGCTATCGGCGAGCCGGTGCCGGCAGTCCCGAGGCCAATCGGGTCGCAACCTACGTCAGCTTCTATCCGGTCGACATGGAGCAGGTCCCCCGCCGCTGACGGCTGCTCGTGTCAGGATGAGCCGTGCTAGAGCTTGCCCTTCTCGTCGTGCCCCTGCTCGTCGCAGGGGGATTCATCCGGTGGGACCGTCGATGCCGCCGGGACCTCGTCTGGGCCGGCGTCACCCCGGGCGAGAAGCCTCTCGACGCACAGTCGCAGACCCGCCGCTACGGCGCACGCGGCGACGACAACGTCACGGTACGGTTCACTCCCCCGGACGAGATGACACCGGGCATGGCCGGCACCATCATCGACGGCACTGCCGACCGGCGCGACGTCGCCGCCACGCTTATCGATCTGGCCGTCCGCGACTATCTCGTGCTCAGACCCCTGGAGCGCCCCGGGACAGGCACGCACGCAGCCAAGCCGCGATGGCAGGTCGTGCGGACCGAGAAGCGCGCAACCGGTCTGGAGCGGCATGAGCAGGAGATTCTGGAGCAGCTGAGGGGCGCCGGAGCCGGCACCTTCGTCGATGAGCTACCTCCGGCGCTGTTCGGCGGGACCCAGGCCGCACTTCGGGAGGACGCGGTCGCCCACGGGTGGTTCGACCCGCCCCGGCGGCTGACTCCACGGCGTCTCGCTCTCGGATTCGCGGCGCTGGCAGCTGTTCCGGCCGCGCTCGCCCTGACCAGTCCGTCCTCGGTGGCACTGGCTCTGGCCGCAGGAATCGGCGCAGGCGCTCTGCTCCTGGCGTTCTTCAGGGCTGCCCCCGCGACGCGGACCGCACCCGGTGCGGCCACCCGGGCACAGGCGCTCGGCTTCCAGCGCTACCTTGCGACGGCCGAAGCACGCCAGATCCGGCTCGAGGAGGCCCAGGACCTGTTCAGCCGCTTCCTGCCGTGGGCGATCGCCTTCGGCGTGGCCGACCGTTGGGCCAAGACCTTCGCCGAGGCCGCGGCGATCGGGCACGTCAGCGGCGTGGACGTCCTGTTCGACCTGCACTGGATCGACGGTCTCGGCCATCTGATCCCCGGGGGTGACGGGGGTGAAGCGCTCGCGGCGCTCGACATCGGCGGGGGCGAGATCTTCACCACCATCGATGAGCTCACCACCAACCTGACGGAGTCCGCCGGCCTGCTCGGTGAGGCCCTCGGCGGGATCACCGAGGGGCTCGGAGACCTCGGCGAGAGCGTCGGCGACCTCATCGGGGACGTCTTCGACGGCTTCGACTTCTAGCGTCTAGAAGCCCTGCCACTCCGGCTTGTGCGCGTAGGCGTCACGATAGTAGTCCGCATACGTCAGGCGTGCCGCGGCTGCCTCGTCGAGCAGGACGGTGACGTGGGGGTGCAGCTGCAGAGCCGTGGCCGGCCACATCGCGCTGACCGCCCCCTCGACCAGTTGGTGAACCGCCTCTGCCTTGCCGCTCCCCTGGGCGACCAGCAGGAGGTGCCGAGCCTCGAGAATCGTTCCGATCCCCTGGGTCAGGCTGTGTCGTGGGACCTTGTCCACATCGTCGTCGAAGAAGCGCGCATTGTCGTTCCGGGTCTGCGGAGTGAGGCTCTTGAGCCGGGTCCGTGAGGACAGCGAGGATCCGGCTCGTTGAAGGCGATGTGTCCGTCGGTGCCGATGCCGAGGATCTGCAGGTCGATTCCGCCGCTGTCCCGGATCGAGCTCTCATAGGCGGCGCACGCGGCGGGGATGTCCTCGGCAAGCCCGTACGGGGTGTGCACCTGGGTCGCTGGCAGATCGACCTTGTCAACCAGCTCGCGCTCGATCACCGTGCGGTAGCGCTGCGGATGATCCTCAGGCAGGCCGACGTACTCGTCGAGGAGATAGGCAGTGACGCCGGACAGCGACAGCGCACCGTCCCGGACCCGTCGAGCGAGCTCGTCATAGATCCCCAAGGGACTGGAACCGGTCGCCAGGCCGAGCACGGCCTGGGGTGACCTGGTCACCACCTCGGTCACAGCATCAGCTCCGAGCCGGGCCACCTCTTCAGCGGATGAGGAGATGACGACCTCCATCGGACCTGCTCCTTTCCCGACGTGTGAGCGCGCGGCGTACGTGACCGGCACCATCTTGGCCCACGACGCGCGCCGGGACGAATGCGGACCCTCGAGAACTCGACGGCTATGGTCGAGCCGTGCGTCTTATCTCCGTCAACGTCAACGGAATCCGCGCGGCCGCCCGGCGCGGCGGCCTGGCCTGGCTCGCCTTGCAGGCAGCCGATGTGCTGTCCCTCCAGGAGGTGCGGGCATCCGACGACCAGCTCCGCGGTGTCCTCGTCGACGCGGGGATGGATGACTGGCACGTCGCGCACTCCCCCTCGACCACAGCCAAGGGACACGCGGGCGTCGCGATCCTCTCTCGCGCGCCGTTCACCGATATCCGCACGATGGAGGACGAGTCGTTCGCTGCCCAGGGCCGCTGGCTCGAGGTCGATGTGGCGAGTCCTGCCGGTCCTGTGACGGTGGCGAGCGCATACGTCCATACCGGGGAGGCCCTCACTGCCCGCCAGGACGAGAAGTATGCGTTCCTCGCCCTCATCGAGAAGCGTCTCCAGGAGTGGTGCGGCAACAACGCGCTCGCGGTTGTCACCGGGGATCTCAACATCGCGCACACCGAGGACGACCTGAAGAACTGGAAGGGTAACCTCGGCAAGGCGGGTTTCCTCGACGACGAGCGGGCGCTCCTCGACCGCTGGTGCACCGATCACGTCGTCGACGTGCACCGCACGCTGCACGGCCCCGGGCCCGGCCCGTACACCTGGTGGTCGTGGCGGGGCAAGGCCTTCGACAACGACGCCGGTTGGCGGATCGACTACCACTTGGCCACCCGGCCCCTGGCCGCCCGGGCCCGGAGCGCGAGCCTCGGGCGAGCACCCACCTACGCCGAGCGTTGGAGCGACCATGCGCCGGTCACGGTCGACTACAACCTCGGCGACCTCGTGGGTGTCCCTCGCTGATCAGCCGACGTCAGCGGTGACCTCGTGGCTGCTCCGGTCATAGCTGATCCTCACGCTCGCGCCCTCCTCGGGGACGACCAGTGTGACGTTGTCCCCGTCGGGGGCACCGCCTGCCCCGTAGTTCTCCTCCCACGAGAAGTCGATGGCGATCTTGAACTCCCATGAACCGGCCGGGATGTCTGTCGTCGTCCACGTGTAGACCCCGTCACCGTCGGGGTCGGCGAGGAGAGAGTAGTCACACTCGGCGCTCCAGTCCTCGCGGCAGCCGATCTCGTCCTGATAGCTGCCCGGGGCCGTCACGGTCACGCCGTCCTCGACGACGGCGGCCGACACCCAGTCCGACTCGATGGTCCGGGTGCCACCGCCTAGGTCGCGGGCGATCACCCGGTACTGCACCCGGTCGGAGGCCGGGGTGTCCCAGAAGCTGTAGGGGGCGTTGTCGTCCACACCGAGCAGCTCCCACACACCGTCCCCGACGCGGCGCTGGAAGGTGACGTCGATGGGCACCGGATGATCTCCGCCGACCTCGACACCGGTCCAGAGCCGGCTGCCTGCGGTCGAAGAGGGTGAACCCGCCCCGATGAACCTCACCTCCGGCATCTCGTCCGGGACAGGGACCGGCTTGTCGGCCATGAGCACGACCGCTCCGGTCGGCGGCACCGTGAGGGAAAGCACAGCGCGTTTATCCGAGCGCACATCGGGATGGTCCCCCCACACTGAGGTGAAGCCGACATCGCGGGTGAAGACCGCAACGGTCTGCTCAACCGGGTCGGTCGTGTTGTTGAGTGCGACGACGTACTCGACATGGCTGTCGCGGTCGACCCGGCTGAACGTGATCGGCCCAGGACCTGCACTGGGGCCAGTGAGCTGGAAGATCCCGTCAGCGAGGGCCGGGTGCTCCTCACGGAGCGCGGCGAGCGCAGAGATGTGCTGGTAGAGCGGGTGGTCCGTGTCGTATCGGTCGATCGACCCGGATGGGCCACCCAGCACGACCTCGTCGGCGTACTGCTCGGTCTGCGTGGCGAAGAGGCTCTGCCGGGCGTCCTTGTCGCCACCGGAACCGGCGAGTCCCTGCTCGTCGCCGTAGTAGACGACTGGTTGTCCGCGCACGAGGTACATGAGGGTGTGGCCGAGCTTGACCCGCTCCAGCCACCGTTCATCACCGCCGCCGAGCCCCTTGGTCATCATGGCGATGCGCCCCATGTCGTGGTTGCCGAGGAAGGTCGGCATCGAGTACGCGTTGGAGTGTGGCGAGAGGTACACGTCGTCGTTCAAGAGAATCTGGGCGAGATCCTCGCTGCTCCCCATCCGCAACCACGACGCCGCCGCGCTCTGGAAGCCGAAGTCGAGGACCGCAGGCAACAGACCCTCAGTCGTGTAGCGCGAGGCCTCTAGGGGGCTGGCGGTATAGACCTCACCGAACATGAAGAAGTCGTCCTTGCCGATCTCGTCGGCGTACTCGAGGATCCCGCGCGAGAACTCCTGCCAGAACTCGATGTTGACGTGCTTGACCGTGTCGATCCGGAACCCGTCGATGCCGAAGTCCAGCCACGTCTTGTAGATCTCGGTCATCCCCTCGACGACCTCGGTCCGCTCGGTGAAGAGGTCGTCCAGGCCGAAGAAGTCGCCGTACTCGCTCGACTCGCCCTCGAAGGTCGAGTCGCCCCGGTTGTGATACATCGTCACGTCGTTGAGCCACTCCGGGACCTTGACGCTCTCGTCGCCGGGCTCACCGAACACCGGGGTGTAGGCGGCGAAGGTGTCCGGATCCAGCTCAGGGAACGGTTCGCCGACGTGGTCCTTGTCGTCGAAGGCATTGCCTGCAGCGTCCTCATAGGGGTGGTCGGCCTTCGACCGGTACGAGTACTCACCCTCCTCGTAGGCGATGACGTCGGCAGTGTGGTTCGTGATGATGTCGAAGAACACCTTCATCCCGCGGGCGTGGGCAGCATCGATGAGCTCGGTCATCTCCTCGTTCGTGCCGAGGTGCGGGTCGATCCGCGTGAAGTCGGTGATCCAGTAGCCGTGGTATCCGGCTGACTCGTCCTCCGACGGCCCCTGCACCGGCTTGTTGACGAAGGCCGGCGTGAGCCAGATCGTCGTCGTTCCCAGGCCCTCGATGTAGTCGAGGTTGTCGATGACCCCCCGCAGGTCACCCCCCTGGTAGAACCCCTTGTCGGTGGGATCGAAGCCGTGGTCGTTTCGCTCCCCCTCGATACCGCCCCGGTCGTTGCTCGGGTCACCGTTGGCGAACCGGTCGGTCATCACGAAGTAGAACCGCTCGCGCGTCAACGGCGCGCGCAGCGAGCGCAGACCTTCGTCCGTGCCCGGGACGACAACGCCCGGGAGGTATGCGTCGCTCGTCTCCGGCATGGACGACGAGTGCGGCATGACCGCCATCGCCGCAGCCAGGGCGATCGCAGCCGTGGCGCCGGCCAGGGCCGGCAGTGCCGTGCGGAAAGGCGAGCTCACCTGTCCGAGTATGTCATCGGCCAACTCGCGGGAGGCCTGCACGCGGCGGAGGTCTGCACGCGGCGACGGCCTGCTAGCGGCGGCGCTCCACGCGCGCCTCGTCCCAGAACGGATCCGGGCTCTCGAAGACCTGACCATCGGAACGGAACACGAGGAAGCGGTCGAAGCCGCGGGCGAACCAACGGTCATGGGTCACGGCGATCACCGTCCCCTCGAATGCGGCGAGCGCGTCCTCGAGAGCCTCGGCCGAGTGGAGGTCGAGGTTGTCGGTGGGCTCGTCGAGGAGCAGGAGGGTGGCACCGGACAGCTCGAGCAGAAGGATCTGGAGGCGGGCCTGCTGGCCCCCGGACAGAGAGTCGAAGGTCTGCTCGGCCTGGCCCGCGAGCCCATAGCGGTCGAGGGCTCGGGACGCCTGCTCGCGAGGCATCCCGCTGCGGTGTTCGTCGCCGCGGTGCAGGATCTCGAGCAGGGTCCGGCCGTGGAGGGCCGGGATATCGTGCGTCTGGGCGAACCAGCCAGGACGCACTCTCGAGCCGAGACGGACACTGCCGCGGTGGGCCACCTGCCCCGGAAGCTGGTCTCCCACCGGCCGGTGCTCAGGCTCGGGGTCACTCCCTCCGGCTGCGAGCAGGCGGAGGAAGTGCGACTTCCCCGAGCCGTTGCTGCCGAGCACGGCGACGCGCTCGCCGAACCAGATCTCGGTGCTGAACGGTCGCATGAGCTCGGTGCTGTCGACCACTCCTCCGGCCCGGAGCTCCAGATCCTTCGCGATGACGGCACGCTTCGCGGTGCGCCCACCCGTGAGGCGCATGGAGACCTTCTGGCGCAGCGGCACCGCCTCGGGCGGACCGGCCTCCTCGAAGCGTCGCAGCCGTGTCTCTGCCGCCTGGAGCTTCGGGGCCATGTCGGAGTTGTAGGCGGCCTTCTGGCGGTACAGGATGACGAGCGCCTTGAGCTTGGCGTGCTCCTCGTCCCAACGGCGCCGCAGCTCTTCGAGCCTGGCGTTGCGGTCCTCGCGGGCCTGCTCGTAGGTGCTGAACCGGCCGGGGTGGACCCAGAGGATGTTGCCGCCGCGGGCAGGCTCGAGGGTCGCGATCCGGGTCGCCACCCGGTCGAGCAGCTCACGGTCGTGGCTGATGAAGAGGACGGTCTTGGGCGATGCGATCAGCTGGTCCTCGAGCCATCTCTTGCCGGGGACGTCGAGGTAGTTGTCCGGCTCGTCGAGCATGAGCACCTCCTCCGGGCCGCGCAGGAGCGCCTCGAGGACGACGCGCTTCTGCTCTCCGCCGGACAAGGTGGAGACCTTGCGCCACTGGGCCTTCTCGAAGGGCATGCCCAGGGCCGCGACGGTGCACACGTCGGCGAGCGTCTCCCACTCGTAGCCGCCGGCGTCGGCCCAGTCGGCGAGGGCCTGGGCATAGGCCATCTGGTCGGACTCCTCGTCGCGCTCCATCATGAGCAGCTCGGTGCGGTCGATCTCCTGCGCCGCAGCGCGGATCCGCTCCGGAGCCACCGAGATGAGGAGATCCCGGACCGTCGAGTCGTCGCGGACCTTGCCGATGAACTGGCGCATCACCGCAAGGCCACCGCTGCGGACGATGGCCCCCTCCGCCGAGTCGAGGTCTCCTGCGATGAGCCGCGTCAGAGTCGTCTTCCCCGTGCCGTTGGGTCCGATGAGTGCCATCTTCGCCCCGTCCCCGACCCGCACGGTGATGTCGCGCAGCAGCGGGCGGCCGTCCGGGAGCCGGACGTGCACGTTGTTGAGATCGAGATGGCCCACGGGGAACCAGTCTCGGTCATCGGGGCGACCCGGGCCAAGCGGGAATCCTCAGCCGGCTCGTGGCGTCACTGGTCCCCCTCGGGAGGCCACCATTGCTGCGAGAGCCGCCTCGGCCCGCGAGGGCGGGCGCCAACGGGCCGGGGACTCCTCAGCCGCAGCCGGCCTGGTCGGTTCCGCCCGGCCGGGCAGGAGCGGGGGCGCCGTGCTGTCGTAGGAGTGCCCCGTCGGCGTCGTCGTGCGCACAGCATGTGACTCCCCCGTACAACTGACGACAGCGAGCTCCCAGCCAGGGGCCTCCCGCGCGAGGTTGCAGCGCCGACAGGCACCTCGACCGTTGCAGTAGCGGGTCGTCCCGCCCTCCTCGACGCGGTGGATGTGGTCCATGTCCGCCGCGGTCGCCTCGCAGTACGGAGTGCGGCAGCGAGAGTGGTCGCGCAGGCCGAGCATCGAGCGCAGCAGCCCGGCGAAGCCACGTCGCGGCGACTCCATCGCCACGAGATCGCGCCCGTCCGGGGACGTGAACAGCCGGTTGATCGCGATGAGCTCCGAGATATCGACCACCTGGGTCCGAGCGATGAGCTGCCGCATCCACATTCGCGCGACCTCGGTGGGGATGGTCCCGTGCCCACCGACTCGGGTCGGAGTGTCATCGGCCCCGACGAGCGCGGTATCGGTCATGACGAGCTGAAGTGAGATCGGCACGGTGCCTACGGCGCGGCCGGTCACCCTCTCGACAAGCGCATCCGCCATGAGCGCACCCTTGCCGCGGGGCTGCGTGGCGGCGCCCGCTGGCGCGGTCGGACCGGCCGCCCCACGTCCGGCCGTCGGGCCAGGCTGGCCGGAGGCGGTGAGAGCTCCCTCACAGGTGCCGGGTTCGTCCGGCTCCGTCCGGACCAGGGCCTTCTTCTCCGTCCGGACCAGGGCCTCCTTGGCGATCTGCTCCAGGGCTGCATAGACCGCGACTCCATCCCGCATGGGCAGCAGGGCTGTCACATAGGTCATCGAGTCCGGAGCAGGTCGGATCGTGACGGTGCGCTCGTTCTCTGCGCGGCGCAGGCGCGCCACAGCCCCCACGACGTCGAGCCGCTGGGCGCGGGCTCGGGCCCGTCCAGCCGCCGCGCGATCACCGAGATCCTTGAGCTTCGGCCCGAGCTCGGCATCGATGACCATCCGGTCCTCAGGGCGCAGGTGCGAGGTCTCGCGGGCCACCAGACCGACACGGAACTCCGACACCTCGCCCCGCTCGAGGGCGGCCAGGCACTCCGGCAGGTCGCGCACGAGGGCCTTGGCCAGACCGAGCAGTCGCGACCCCTGGTGCGGGGAGACCCTGCGGGCGAGCGCGATCTGGTCACCGACTCCGCGACCGACCCGCGCTTCCGGCACTCCCGCCAGGCGCTGGTCCTCGCGTTGGGAGACATCGAACGCCACAGACTCACGTGCCTGGGCGGCGGCCGCCGCATTCTTGATCTCCTCGAGGGCACGGACGCGGTCGACCCGCTCCGCGTCCGTTGCGGCAGGCGAGGGGACCGACAGCCGCGCGACGAGTCGCCGCAGCTCCTCGACCCCCACCGGCCGGAGCGATGATCCGCTCATGATGTCCCCCTCCGATACGCGTCCCCCAGGTCCTCGCTGACCTGATGGACTCAATCAATCAGCGACCACTGACAGACCTTCCGGACCCACTCCCCCGCGACATCCTCAGACCTCACGCCTGCAGACCCCCGGCTGACGGATCTCCCGGCTGACAGATCTCGACAGGCCTTCGACCGACAGCCCTCCCCGACCGCCGGCTGATCTAGCCCAGTTCGTCCGCACTGCGGGTACTCCGTGCGGCCTCGGCGCGGGCGGCCAGCTCACCGTCGGCGGGATAGACGACCTCCTCGAGCACGAGCCCGTGGGCCGGCATGACCTTGACCCGCGGATCACGCACCCGCGCAGCGAGCACATCTGCCGCGAAGGACACCGGATAGCGCCCCTCCCCGACCGGCACGACCGCCCCGACCAGAGCCCGGACCATGCTGTGACAGAAGGCGTCCGCCACAACCGTCGCCTCGAGCAGCCCGGGAGCAACGCGGACCCAGTCGTACTGGAGCAGCGTGCGGATCGTCGTCGCACCCTCCCGCTTCTTGCAGAAGGCGGCGAAGTCGTTCAGACCGGTGAGCGCCTCCGCCGCCTCGTTCATCAGGTCACCGTCGAGTGACCGGGGATGGACCACGGTCTCGCGGACCCGGAGTGGATCGAGACGCGCGGGATCATCACAGATGACATACCGGTAGCGACGGGACAGGGCAGAGAACCGGGCATCGAATCCTTCCGGGGCGATGGCCACTGAGCGGACGCTGATGTCGGCAGGGAGCAGTCCCCGCAGGCGGGTGGCGAGCGCAGACTCCGGGGTGCGGTCGCTGCGGCCGGGGAGCGCCGCATACACCTCGTCAGCGACGTCGATGTGCGTGACCTGGCCGCGGGCGTGAACGCCCGCGTCGGTGCGGCCGGCGCAGGTGACGGTGGTCGGAACCCGGAGCACGGTGTCCAGGGCGGCGGTCAGCTCGCCCTGCACAGTCCGCAGGCCCGGCTGCGCCGCCCAGCCCGAGAAGTCGGTGCCGTCGTAGCCGAGATCGATGCGTAACCGGATCACGCCCCTCACCCTATTCGTCCAGCAGATGGCCCACGATTGAAGTGTCCGGGCACGGGGCGAAAAACTGGGCGTATGACCAGCACCCTCCCCGTCCTCGACCTCAGCCTCGCCGAAGACCCCGCAAGCGCAGAAGAATTCCGGACAGCGTTGCGCGAGGCGACGATCGAGGTGGGCTTCTTCTATCTCGTCGGTCACGGCATCAGCCAGGAGCGCATCGACGAGATGTTCGAGATCTCGCGGCGCTTCTTCGCCCTGCCCCTTCCCGACAAGGAGCGCCTCGCGATGCTCGAGTCGCCCGCCTTCCACGGCTGGACCCGGCTCGGCGGCGAGCTCACCCAGGACGAGGTCGACTGGCGCGAGCAGATCGACATCGGCCCGGAGCGCCCGCAGGGAGTCGCCACCGCCGCTGAGCCCTGGCGGGTCCTCGACGGCCCGAACTCCTGGCCGGAGGCACTTCCGGAGCTGCGCGCGGTGACGGAGGCCTGGATGCGCGACCTCACCGAGGTCGGCCGTCGGCTGCTGCGCGAGTGGGCGCTGGCCCTCGGACAGTCCCCTGACGTCTTCGAGGCGGCCTTCGGCACCGATCCCTCACTCCTGCTCAAGCTGGTCCGTTATCCGGCCGTCGACAACCCCAAGCCGGAGGGCGACCAGGGGGTCGGGGCGCACAAGGACCCGGGCGTCCTCACCCTCCTGCTGCTCGAGGAGGGCAGCACCGGCCTGCAGGTGCGCCACGGCGACGGCTGGATCGAGGCAGACCCGCTTCCGGGAGCCTTCGTGGTCAACATCGGGGAGATGCTCGAGATCGCCACCGACGGCCTCCTCGTCGCGACCGATCACCGGGTGCTCTCTCCCCAAGCCGGCACCGAGCGGATCTCCATCCCGTTCTTCCTCAACCCCGCCCTGGCCGGACGGCTGCCCGTCCTCCAGCTGCCCGAGGACCTGGCGGCCCGGGCGCGAGGCGTGAGCCAGGACGAGCGGAACGTCCTGCACGCAACGTTCGGCGCGAACATGCTCAAGGCTCGGCTGCGCGCCCACCCTGATGTCGCGGCGCGGCACCACCCGCAGCTCGTCGGCTAGGGCGAGCGTCCGGTATGCACGAGGCCCCTTCCGATGAGATCGGAAGGGGCCTCGTAGCGTGGGTTGAGCGATGGAGGATCAGGCGTCCTCGTCGACGTCCTGCTTCTCGGTGCCACCGGCGGGCTTGAAGCCGGCCTTCTCGGCGTCCTCGGCCGACGCGAACCAGAAGTCGGCGTCTGTCTGGTCGTACCACTGTGAGCCGGAGACGTGGTAGAGCCCGCTGTTGGCGTTGCCCTTGACGTCGTAGCCCTCGGGTGCGGAGCCGTCCTCAGTGGAGGCGACAGCGCCCGCAGGCAGCTCGATCGCGGCGTCCTCGCCGGACGGGGCCGACGGAGCCGAGTCCGCGGAGTCGGCAGACGGGGCCGAGTCCGGCGAGTCCGGCGAGTCCGGGGACGGGGCCGAGTCAGGCGACGGGGCCGACCCCGGGCTGGACTCCGCGGGCAGGTCAGCGGCCGCTACTGCAGCTGCGTCTGCCTTGGCGTCCTCGTCCTTCGTCGTGGACTTCTCGGCGTCCTTCGAGGCACGCCGCGTGGCCGCCTCGGCCTCCTTGACGGTGGCCTTCTTGGCGATCGGCTCACGAACGAGCTCGATGACCGCCATCGGGGCGTTGTCGCCCTTGCGCGGGGCGACCTTGGTGATGCGGGTGTAGCCGCCCGGGCGCTCGGCCATGTCCGGCGCGATCTCGGTGAAGAGACGGTGGACGACACCCTTGTCGCGGATGACGGTCATGACCCGACGACGCGCGTGCAGGTCACCGCGCTTGGCGAAGGTGATCATGCGCTCGGCGAGCGGGCGGACCCGCTTGGCCTTGGCCTCGGTCGTCGTGATCGAGTCGTGCTCGAACAGGGACGTGGCGAGGTTGGCCAGCATGAGGCGCTCGTGCGCCGGACCGCCGCCGAGACGCGGACCCTTGGTGGGGGTAGGCATTGAAGTTGCTCCTTAGAGAATTCCGTGAGGAATGCGGGTCAGTACTGCTCGTCCTCGGCGAAGGAGACACCCTCGGCCTCGGGGTCGACCTCGAAGTCCTCGAAGTCGTCATCGTCGTAGTTCGCCAGCGCGGCGCTCGGGTCGAATCCGGGGGGCGAGTCCTTCAGGCCCAGGCCCATGCCGACGAGCTTGGCCTTGACCTCGTCGATCGACTTCGCACCGAAGTTGCGGATGTCGAGCAGGTCGGCCTCGCTGCGGGAGACGAGCTCGCCGACAGTGTGGATGCCCTCACGCTTGAGGCAGTTGTAGGACCGGACGGTCAGGTCGAGGTCCTCGATCGGCAGCGCCAGGTCAGCTGCCAGGGCGGCGTCGGTCGGCGACGGGCCCATGTCGATGCCCTCGGCCTCGACGTTGAGCTCACGGGCCAGACCGAACAGCTCGACGAGCGTCTTGCCGGCCGAGGCCATGGCGTCGCGCGGGAGCATGCAGTTCTTGGTCTCGACATCGAGGATGAGCTTGTCGAAGTCGGTGCGCTGCTCGACACGGGTGGCCTCGACGTTGAACTTCACGTTGAGGACCGGGCTGTAGATCGAGTCGACCGGAATGCGGCCGATCTCCTGGTCACCGGACTTGTTCTGCGCGGCGGAGACATAACCCCGGCCGCGCTCGACGGTGAGCTCCATCTCGACGGTGCCCTTGTCGTTGAGCGTCGCAATGTGCAGGTCGGGGTTGTGCACCTCGACACCGGCCGGCGGCGCGATGTCCGCGGCGGTGACGGCGCCGGCGCCCTGCTTGCGCAGGTACATGACGACCGGCTCGTCGTGCTCCGAGGAGACGACCAGGCCCTTGAGGTTGAGGATGATCTCGGTGACGTCCTCCTTGACCCCGGGGATCGTGGAGAACTCGTGGAGCACGCCGTCGATGCGGATGCTCGTCACGGACGCGCCGGGGATGCTCGACAGGAGCGTGCGGCGCAGCGAGTTGCCGAGGGTGTATCCGAAGCCGGGCTCGAGCGGCTCGAGGACGAACCGGGAGCGGAAGTCGGAGATGACCTCTTCGCTGAGGGTGGGGCGCTGTGCGATCAGCACTGTTTCTATCCTTCCCGCGACCGACCGCTATATGACGATCGCGTATGCCGGCGCTGGGCCGGCGGTCGGGGCCACCTCTGTCCGTGGTCCCGATTGTGCGAGGAGTATGCGGTGCGCACCATCACGACGACGTCGCGCACCGCATACCTCTTCAGGCGTACTAGTTCTTCGAGTAGAGCTCGACGATCAGCTGCTCGGTGAGGACCGTGTCGATCTGGGCCCGGACCGGGAGGCTGTGGATGAGGACCTGCAGGGTGTCGCCGGAGACGTGCATCCACGCCGGGATCGGGCGCTCACCGAAGGTCTGGCGAGCGAGCTCGATCGGGAAGCTGTTCACGCTCTGCTTGCGGACCGTGATGATGTCGTACTGCTCGACCCGGTAGGACGGGACGTCGACGCGCACGCCGTTGACCTCGAAGTGACCGTGCGTGACGAGCTGACGCGCGTGACGACGGGTCCGGGCCAGGCCGGCGCGGTAGATGACGTTGTCGAGGCGGGACTCGAGGATCGTCAGGAGGTTCTCACCGGTCTTGCCGGGGCGGTTGGCCGCCTCCTTGTAGTAGCGGCGGAACTGCTTCTCCATGACGCCGTAGGTGAAGCGAGCCTTCTGCTTCTCCTGCAGCTGGGTGAGGTACTCCTTCTCCTGGATCCGGCGACGGCCGTGCTGGCCGGGCGGGAACGGACGGAGCTCGAAGTTCTTGTCACCGCCGACGAGGTCGGTCTTGAGGCGACGCGACTTCTTGGTGATGGGGCCGGTATAGCGGGCCATAGTTCTCTTCCTTTAAGTCTTCGTGCGAAGCGTCAGACGCGGCGACGCTTGGGCGGGCGGACACCGTTGTGCGGGGACGGCGTGACGTCGGCGATGGAGCCGACCTCGAGGCCTGCCGCGGTGAGGGAGCGGATCGCGGTCTCACGACCGGAGCCCGGGCCCTTGACGAAGACGTCGACCTTGCGCATGCCGTGCTCCATGGCGCGCCGGGCAGCAGCCTCGGCAGCCATCTGAGCGGCGTACGGGGTGGACTTGCGCGAGCCCTTGAAGCCGACCTGGCCGGCCGAGGCCCACGAGATCACGGCACCGGTGGGGTCGGTGATCGAGATGATCGTGTTGTTGAACGTGCTCTTGATGTGGGCCTGGCCCGCAGCGACGTTCTTCTTCTCCTTGCGGCGCACCTTCTTGGCGCTAGCCATACGGCCCTTGGGAGGCATTACTTACCAACCTTCTTCTTGCCGGCGACGGTGCGCTTCGGGCCCTTGCGGGTGCGCGCGTTGGTCTTGGTGCGCTGACCGCGCACGGGCAGTCCGCGGCGGTGCCGCAGACCCTCATAGCTGCCGATCTCGACCTTGCGGCGGATGTCGGCCTGTACCTCACGGCGGAGGTCACCCTCGACCTTGACGTTCTCTTCGATCCAGTCACGGAGCGCGACGAGCTGGTCGTCGACGAGGTCCTTGACCCGGGTGTTCGGGTCGACGCCGGTCGCCTCGAGTGCCTTCTTGGAACTCGTGCGGCCCACGCCGAAGATGTAGGTCAGTGCGATCTCGACGCGCTTCTCACGCGGCAGATCGACTCCAACGAGACGTGCCATCTGGTGATGGTTCCTTTGCATTCATCCCCGGAGGTGTGGGACAGCACCGATCCGGTGTCTCTCTCGACGGGCGGCTTCCATGCGGGAGCTGTGGTTCCGTCGAGCACCGGTTCCCGGCCTCCGGGACCGGGAGTGGCATCCAGGTCTGCTCGTGAGGAGCCGGCTCTGGGGGCGGGTGCTGCAGATAGGTGTATTCAGTTGTGGCTTGCGTATGTCAGCGAAGCGCTGCGACGCTGGCGGGTGAATCAGCCCTGACGCTGCTTGTGGCGCAGGTTCTCGCAGATCACCATGACCCGGCCGTGACGGCGGATCACCTTGCACTTGTCACAGATCTTCTTGACGCTCGGCTGAACCTTCATGTGCTTGTCGCCTTGCTTCTTGGATCTGTCCCGACCGCAGAGAGCGAACGGGTCTTGCTGGTTGAGCTGGTCTAGCGGTAGCGGAAGACGATCCGACCGCGGGACAGGTCGTAGGGGCTCAGCTCGACGACGACCCGGTCCTCGGGGAGGATCCGGATGTAGTGCTGACGCATCTTGCCCGAGATGTGTGCGAGAACCTTGTGACCGTTGGTCAGCTCGACCCGGAACATTGCGTTCGGGAGAGCCTCGACGATCGTGCCCTCGACCTCGATGACACCGTCCTTCTTGGCCATATCCTCTTTCTGCTCACTGTTGAGTGGCGGCTGCCTCGGCACAGCACAACCCCGAAGAGCTAGGGGGTGGGCTTGACCGGCGCAGGCGTGGCCCGGGTGGGCGCACGACACCGACGCACAAGTCTACGTCAGGTATGCGGTGAGCACGAAATCGTGCCTGTGCACCTCTAGGTTCCGCGCGCTGACGAGGTCAGTGGAGCGGTGCGAACCGGGCGCCGACCTCGGCGATCTTGCGCTCTCCCCCGTCCAGGGCGGTGAGGATCCACAACCCGTCCTTCGTCGCGGCGACGGTGTGCTCCCAGTGGCAGGCCCGGGACTTGTCGAGGGTGACGACCGTCCAGTCGTCGGAGAGCACCTCGTTGGCCTGGTCACCGAGTGTGATCATCGGCTCGATCGCGACCGTGGTGCCATCGACGACCGTGGGGCCCTTCTCCCGGCAGCGGTAGTTCGGGACCTGCGGGTCCATGTGCATGGCGGTGCCGATGCCGTGGCCGACGTAGTCCTCGACGATGCCGTACTCCCGGTCGTGGGCGCGAACCGAGTCACTGATGCTGTCCTCGACTGCGGCCCCGACGTCGAACAGCGGGCGGCCGACCTGGAGGGCGGCGATCCCGGCATACAGTGAGGTCTCGGTGGCGTCGATGAGCTGGAGGTCCTCGGGACGCCCGGTCTCCGCGCCCCCGACGATGAAGGAGATCGCGGCGTCCCCGTGCCACCCGTCGACGATGGCCCCGCAGTCGATGGAGATGAGGTCGCCCTCGTCAAGGACCCGGGTGCCGGGGATGCCGTGGACGATCTCCTCGTTGACGCTCGTGCAGATCGTGCCGGTGAAGCCGTGGTAGCCGAGGAAGGACGGCAGTGCGCCGGAGCTGCGGATGAAGTCCTCGGCGAGGGTGTCCAGCTCCTTGGTCGTCATCCCCGGTGCAGTGGACTCCGCGAGCATGGCCAGCGTGCGGCCGACGACGAGGCCGGCCGCACGCATGAGGCGCAGCTGTTCGGGTGACTTGCCCTCGATGCGCTCGCGCCGGAAGAAACCCATCTGTCAGGTCAGTGGTGGAGAGCCCGGTCAGCTGAGCGCCGCGATGATGCGCTCGGTGACCTCATCGACCTCGCCGAGACCATCGACCTCGACGAGCAGACCGCGCTCGCGGTAGGCATCAGACAGCGGCTCGGTCTCGCGGCGATAGATCGCCATCCGCTCACGGATGACGTCCTCGGTGTCGTCGGCGCGACCCTCGATCTCGGCCCGCTTCAGTAGTCGCCCGACGACGGCGTCCTCGTCGACGACCAGCTCGAGCACGCGCTCGAGCGGTGCGTCGCTCTTGGCCAGCATGGCATCCAACGCGGTGACCTGCTCGCTGGTGCGGGGGTAGCCGTCGAGGAGGAATCCGGATGCACAGTCCTCGTCGGCGAGGCGGTCCTCGACGATCGCGTTCGTGATGTCGTCGGAGACGTACCCGCCGGAGGCGAGGATCTCCTTGACCTGCTTGCCGAGCTCGGTCTCGTTCTTGATGTTGGCGCGGAAGATGTCACCGGTGGAGATCGCCGGGATGCCGAAGTGCTCGGCGATCCGCGAGGCCTGGGTGCCCTTGCCGGCACCGGGGGGACCGAGAATGATGAGTCGCATTACTTGAGGAACCCTTCGTAGTGACGCTGCTGGAGCTGGGACTCGATCTGGATGAGCGTCTGCAGGCCGACGCCGACGATGATGAGGATCGAGGTCCCGCCGAACGGGAAGTTCTGGTCGACGTTGAGCCAACGCATGGCGATGAGCGGGATGAGCGCCACCAGCGCCAGGTAGATCGCACCTGGCACGGTGATCCGGTTGAGCACATAGGAGAGGTACTGCGCCGTGGGTCGCCCAGCGCGGATACCGGGGATGAAGCCGCCGTAGCGCTTCATGTTGTCCGCCACCTCGGTCGGGTTGAAGGTGATGGACACGTAGAAGAACGTGAAGAAGAGGATGAGCACGACGAAGGTGATCATGTACACCGGGTGCGAGCCGTCGGCGCCGAAGTAGCGGTTGATGAGCATGACCCACTGGGGCGGGTCGACACCGAGCGCCGGGGTGTTGAACTGGGCGACCATGACCGGGAGCATGATGAGCGAGCTGGCGAAGATCACCGGGATGACACCGGCCATGTTCACCTTGATCGGGATGAAGGTCGAGGTGCCGCCGTACATCTGCCGGCCGACCATCCGCTTGGCGTACTGGACGGGTATGCGGCGCTGACTCTGCTCGACGAAGACGACCAGCGCGATGATGACGAAGCCGATGGCCATGACGGCGAGGAAGACGTCCCAGCCGTCGGACTGACGGATCTGGTTGAGCTGGGCCGGGAAGTAGGCGGCGATCGAGGCGAAGATGAGGATCGACATACCGTTGCCGACGCCCTTGTCCGTGATCAGCTCACCGAGCCACATGATCAGGCCGGTGCCGGCGGTCATGGTGAGCACCATGATGAGGATCGTCACCATCGAGTCGTCGGTGAGGATGTTGGTGCAGGACGGGTTACCGAACAGCTGCGAGGGGTTGCGGGCGAAGGTGATGAGGGTGGCCGACTGCAGGACCGCGAGCGCGATGGTCAGATAGCGGGTGTACTGCGTCATCTTGGCCTGACCGGCCTGCCCCTCCTTCTTCAGCTCCTCGAAGCGGGGAATGACGACGGTCAGCAGCTGGCTGATGATGCTCGCCGTGATGTAGGGCATGATCCCCAGCGCGAAGATGGAGATGTTGAGCATCGCGCCACCGCTGAAGAGGTTGGCGAGGCCGAGGAAGCCACCTGAGGTGTCGGCCCCTGCGACACACTGCTGCACGAGGGAGTAGCTGACGCCCGGGGTCGGCACGTGCGTCCCGAACCGGTACAGCGCGATGATGCCCAGGGTGAAGAGCAGCTTTCGACGCAGGTCGGGCGTCTTGAATGCCCGGCCGAATGCTGAGAGCACCTAGTCCTCCATGTGAAGCGTGTTGCCGGGGGCCGTGCGGCCTCCCGACGAGAGCATATGTCTGGGGTCGAGCGTACGTGGCCCAGGGTCAGCCACAAAACGCACGATGCTGCAGCGCGACAGGTGTCGACGCTGCAGCATCGTGCATCAGGGGTGCGCCAGGGTCGTCACGCGATGGTGACGGAACCGCCGGCGGCCTCGATCTTGTCCTTGGCCGAGGCGGACGCCGCGTCAGCGGTCACGTTGACCTTGACGCTGATCTCGCCGGTGCCGAGAACCTTGACCGGAGCGCCGCCGCGGACGGCACCCTTGGCCACGAGGTCCTCGACCGTCACGTCGCCACCGTTGGGGTACAGCGAGGTGAGCTTGTCCAGGTTGACGACCTGGTACTCGGTCTTGAACGGGTTCTTGAAGCCCCGCAGCTTCGGAAGGCGCATGTGGATCGGGGTCGATCCGCCCTCGAAGCTCGGCTTGACCTGGTAGCGGGCCTTGGTTCCCTTGGTTCCACGGCCAGCGGTCTTGCCGCGCTTGCCACCCTCACCACGACCGACGCGGATCTTGGCGCTCTTGGCACCAGGAGCCGGCCGCAGGTGGTGGACCTTGAGCGCGGAGCCGTTGCCGGCGGCGCTCTCAGCAGCAGTCTTCTTCTCTGCCATGATCACTCGACCTCCTCGACTGCGACGAGGTGCGTCACAGTCCTGACCATCCCGCGGATCTCGGGACGGTCCTCCTTGACGACCGTGTCGCCAATGCGCTTCAGACCGAGGCTGCGCAGCGTCTCACGCTGGTTCTGCTTGCCACCGATCTCGGAACGGATCTGGGTCACCTTCAGACGTGCCATGGTCACGCACCTGCCCTTGCAGCCTTGGCCGCCTCGGCAGCCTCCGCACGACCGGCAGCCTGTGCGCGCAGCATGGCGGCCGGGGCAACCTCGTCGAGAGCCTTGCCGCGACGGGCGGCGACAGCCTCGGGGTGCTCGAGGTCCTTGAGTGCCTGGACGGTCGCGTGGACGATGTTGATGGCGTTCTCCGAGCCGAGCGACTTGGAGAGCACGTCGTGCACACCGGCGCACTCGAGGACGGCGCGCACCGGGCCACCGGCGATGACACCGGTACCGGGCGAGGCCGGGCGGAGCATGACGACACCGGCCGCCTTCTCGCCCTGGACCGGGTGCGGGATGGTGCCCTGGATCCGGGGAACCTTGAAGAACGCCTTCTTGGCCTCCTCGACACCCTTGGCGATCGCCGCGGGCACCTCCTTGGCCTTGCCGTAGCCGACGCCCACGGTGCCGTCACCGTCGCCGACGACGACGAGAGCGGTGAAGCTGAAGCGGCGGCCACCCTTGACGACCTTCGCGACCCGGTTGATGGTCACGACGCGCTCAAGGTAGGCGTTCTTCTCGGTGTTGTCGCGACGGTTGTCACGACGGTCATTACGGTCGCCGCGGCGGTCCGAACGCTCGCCACGCTCGTTTGCGGGTCCCGTGCCTCGACGCTGGGGTCCTGGCATCAGAGTCTCCTCAATTCTTTCGTGGGTCAGAGAGCGAGCCCGGCATCGCGGGCACCCTCAGCGATCGCGGCAACACGGCCGTGGTACTTGTTCCCGGCGCGGTCGAAGACAACAGCCTCGACCCCGGCCGACTTGGCCCGCTCGGCGAGCAGCTCGCCGACCTTCTTGGCCTTCTCGGTCTTGTCGCCGTCGAACGAGCGCAGGTCCGCCTCCATCGTCGACGCGGACACGAGGGTCTTACCCACGGTGTCGTCGACAATCTGAGCGAAGATGTGCCGGCTCGAGCGGGACACGACGAGACGCGGGCGCTCAGCGGTGCCCGAGAGGCGCTTGCGGACGCGCAGGTGGCGGCGGCCGCGTGCTGCGACCTTGCCCTTGGCGCGCTTGACGATCATCGCCATGGCTTACTTACCAGCCTTTCCAACCTTGCGACGGATGTGCTCGCCCGCGTAGCGGATGCCCTTGGCCTTGTACGGGTCGGGCTTACGCAGCTTGCGGATGTTCGCGGCGACCTCGCCGACGAGCTGCTTGTCGATGCCCTGGACCGAGAACCGGGTCTGGTTCTCCACCACGAAGGTGATGCCGGCCGGGGGCTCGACGGTGATGGGGTGCGAGTAGCCGAGGGCGAACTCGAGGTTGCTGCCCTTGGCCAGGACGCGGTACCCCGTGCCGTGGATCTCGAGCTTCTTCTCGTAGCCCTCGGTGACACCGAGCACCATGTTGTTGATGAGCGTGCGGGTCAGGCCGTGCAGCGAGCGCGAGTCACGCTCGTCGTTCGGGCGGCTGACCTCGATGCCGTCCTCACCCTGGGCGACGCTGATCGGGCCGGCGACCTCATGGCTGAGCTCACCCTTGGGGCCCTTGACCGTGACGGTCTGGCCCTCGATCTTGACGTCGACACCCGAGGGGATGGCAACAGGCATGCGTCCAATACGCGACATGTCTTGTTCCCCTTACCAGACGTAGGCGAGGACTTCCCCGCCCACACCCTTTTGGGCCGCCTGCTTGTCCGTGAGGAGACCAGACGACGTGGAAATGATGGCGACACCGAGACCACCGAGGACCTTGGGAAGGTTCGTGGACTTGGCGTAGACGCGCAGACCGGGCTTGGACACCCGGCGCACGCCGGCGATCGAACGTTCGCGGTTCGGGCCGTACTTGAGGCTGATCGTGAGGGTCTTGCCGACTTCGGCGTCCTCCACGGTCCAGCCGCCGATGTAGCCCTCGGCCTCGAGGATCTCCGCGATGTGCGACTTCAGCTTCGAGAACGGCATGGAGACGTCGTCCTTCTGCGCCGAGTTGGCGTTGCGGACGCGGGTCAGCATGTCCGCGATCGGGTCAGTCATTGTCATTGGGCTTCTCCGCCCCTTCTCACCGTGGTTTCCTCACCGCGACTGCCCCTCCAGCGGAGGGGGTATGCGGCGCGGACCTTCGATGTAGATGGAATGTTGTTCGTGTGGAATGAGATGTGGATGGGCTGGACTACCAGCTGGACTTGGTCACGCCGGGAAGCTCACCGCGGTGGGCCATCTCCCGGAGGCAGATCCGGCACAGGCCGAACTTGCGGTAGACCGAGTGCGGACGGCCGCAGCGCTGGCACCGGGTGTAGCCCCGGACCTTGAACTTCGGCGTCTTGGCGGCCTTGTTCTTCAGAGCGGTCTTTGCCATGGGATCAGTTCTCCTTGAACGGGAAGCCGAGCGCCTTGAGCAGCGCACGTCCCTCGTCGTCATTGGTCGCCGTCGTGACGACGGTGATGTCCATGCCACGAACGCGGTCGATCTTGTCCTGGTCGATCTCGTGGAACATCGACTGCTCCGTCAGACCGAAGGTGTAGTTGCCACGCCCGTCGAACTGCTTCGGGGACAGGCCACGGAAGTCGCGGATTCGCGGAAGAGCGATCGTCACGAGACGGTCGAGGAACTCCCACATCCGGTCGCCGCGCAGCGTCGTGTGGGCGCCGATCGGCATCCCCTCACGAAGTTTGAACTGCGCGATGGACTTGCGCGCCTTGGTCACGAGCGGCTTCTGGCCGGTGATGGCGGTGAGGTCGCGGATCGCGCCCTCGATGAGCTTGCTGTCCCGAGCAGCCTCGCCCACACCCATGTTGACGACGACCTTGGTCACGCCGGGCACCTGCATCGGGTTCGCGAACCCGAACTGCTCGGTGAGGGTGGCCTTGATCTCGTCCTGGTAGCGGGTCTTCAGACGCGGGGTGGTCTTCTCGGCTGCCGTCTCGGTGCCGGTCTCGGTCACGGTGTCAGTCATCAGAGGTCCTTCCCCGTGCGTGCACCCACGCGGGTGCGCGCGGTCTTGGTGCGACCGCCGCGCTCGACGGTCTCGACCTTGGTCTTGATCCGGGTCGGCTTCTTGTCCTGCGGGTCGACGATCCCGACGTTGCTCACGTGGATCGACGCCTCCTGGACGACGAGGCCGCCGCTGCGGGCACCGCGGTCCGTGCCGGCCTTGGTGTGCCGCGTGACGCGGTTGACACCCTCGACCAGGACGCGTGAGGTCTCCGGGAAGACCTCGATGACCTTACCGGTCGAGCCCTTGTCCTTGCCGGCGAGCACCTGGACGGTGTCGCCCTTCTTGATCTTCATCTTTGCCTTGTTGCTAGCCATGACTCAGAGCACCTCCGGAGCGAGCGAGATGATCTTCATGAAGCGCTTCTCGCGCAGCTCGCGGCCGACGGGGCCGAAGATGCGGGTTCCACGCGGGTCGCCGTCACCCTTGAGGATGACCGCGGCGTTCTCGTCGAACTTGATGTACGAGCCATCGGCGCGACGGCGCTCCTTGACGGTGCGCACGATGACTGCCTTGACGACGTCGCCCTTCTTGACGTTGCCGCCGGGGATGGCGTCCTTGACCGTAGCGACGATGGTGTCACCGATACCCGCGTAGCGGCGGCCGGAGCCACCGAGCACACGGATGCACAGGAGCTCCTTGGCTCCTGTGTTGTCGGCGACGCGCAGTCGCGACTCTTGCTGGATCACTTCAGATTCTCCTTGTCGTGCCGGTTCTCACTCGCGTGAGCCTTGCCGAACGGATCGGGGTCTCGGCTGCGCCGAGGCTGTCTTTGCTGTTTCGCCGAACCAAGCTCGCTTCGCTCGACGGTTCGGCGGTTACTTGGCCTTCTCGAGGATCTCCACCACGCGCCAGCGCTTGGTGGCGCTGAGCGGACGGGTCTCCATGATGAGGACGCGGTCGCCGACACCGGCAGAGTTCTGCTCGTCGTGGGCCTTGACCTTGTGCGACTTGCGCATGACCTTGCCGTAGAGCGCGTGCTTGACGCGGTCCTCGACCTCGACCACCACGGTCTTGTCCATCTTGTCGCTGACCACATAGCCCTGGCGGGTCTTGCGGTAGTTGCGGTGCTCGGCGGTGGTGCTCACGGTGCTCTCCTCAGCCATCACTTGGCCTCCGCCTTCTGCGCGGACTTCTTGCTGTCGTCGGTGGCCGCAGCCGGGGCGGCGCCGATGCCGAGCTCGCGCTCACGCATCTCGGTGTAGATCCGCGCGATGTCCTTGCGGACGGCGCGGAGCCGGCCGTGGTTGTCGAGCTGGCCCGTAGCGGACTGGAACCGGAGATTGAACAGCTCCTCCTTGGCCTTCTTCAGCTCGTCGACCAGACGGTCGTCGTCCATACCGCGCAGCTGCTCGGTTGCCAGATCCTTGCTTCCAACGGCCATCAGATGTCACCACCCTCACGCTTGACGAAACGGCACTTCATGGGGAGCTTGTGCATCGCGAGACGCAGGGCCTCACGCGCAACCTCCTCCGGGACACCGGACAGCTCGAACATGACGCGGCCGGGCTTGACGTTGGCGATCCACCACTCCGGGGAGCCCTTTCCGGAACCCATGCGGGTCTCGGCCGGCTTCTTGGTGAGCGGGCGGTCCGGGTAGATGTTGATCCAGACCTTTCCGCCACGCTTGATGTGACGGGTCATCGCGATACGGGCCGACTCGATCTGCCGGTTGGTCACGTAGGCGGGCTCGAGGGCCTGGATGCCGTAGTCACCGAAGGCGACCTTCGTGCCGCCCTTGGCAGCGCCGCCCCGGCCGGGGTGGTGCTGCTTGCGGTGCTTGACTCGACGAGGAATCAACATCAGTTGTTCTCTCCCTCAGGACTTGCCGGCGCCTCCGCTGCAGGAGCGGACTCGGTCGCAGCTGCCGCGCTGGCCTCGGCGGGAGCCTCGGTGCGCTCTGCGCGACGGGCGCGGGCGGGGCGGTCAGCGCCATCGCGACGCGGACCACGGGACGGACGGTTGGGGGCGGCGGCCTGCTGGGCGGCAAGCTCACGCGCGGTGAGGTCGCCCTTGTAGATCCAGACCTTGACGCCGATGCGACCGAAGGTCGTGCGGGCCTCGTAGAAGCCGTAGTCGATGTTCGCGCGGAGGGTGTGCAGCGGCACCCGTCCCTCGCGGTAGAACTCGGTGCGGCTCATCTCCGCGCCGCCGAGACGGCCGGAGACCTGGACCCGGATGCCCTTGGCGCCGGCACGGGTGGCCGACTGCATCCCCTTGCGCATCGCGCGACGGAACGAGACACGGGCCGAGAGCTGCTCTGCGATGCCCTGGGCAACGAGCTGGGCGTCGATCTCGGGGTTCTTGACCTCGAGGATGTTCAGCTGGACCTGCTTGCCGGTGAGCTTCTCGAGCTCACCGCGGATGCGGTCCGCCTCGGCGCCGCGGCGACCGATGACGATGCCGGGGCGAGCGGTGTGGATGTCGACACGGACCCGGTCCCGGGTGCGCTCGATCTCGACGCGGGCGATGCCGGCGCGCTCCATGCCCTCGGACATGAGCTTGCGGATCGCGACGTCCTCCTTGACGTAGTCGCGGTAGCGCTGACCCTCATTGGTGGAGTCGGCGAACCAGCGGCTCTTGTGGTCGGTCGTGATGCCGAGTCGGAAGCCGTGCGGGTTGACCTTCTGTCCCATCAGCGGGTGCCTCCGTTCTTCTTCTCGGTGCTCTTGACGATCACGGTGATGTGGCTGGTGCGCTTGTTGATGCGCGAGGCGCGGCCCTGGGCGCGCGGACGGAACCGCTTCATCGTCGGGCCCTCGTCCACGAACGCCTCGGCGACGACGAGGTCACCCTCGTTGAACGGCGTGGC
>JAAYSB010000025.1 GCA_012518475.1 Intrasporangiaceae bacterium
AGGGAGTTCCCGGTGCCGGTGGTGTCGTAGTAGTGGCTCTTGTCCTCGTCGACGAGGCGGTAGTAGGCCGCGTTGTCGATACCCCGGAAGGACAGGGTGGGGCCGAGGTGGTTGCCCTCGGCGGTGTGGTTGTAGACGACGTCGAGGATGACCTCGATGTTCGCCGCGTGCAGCGCCTTGACCATGGACTTGAACTCGAGGACCTGCTCGCCGCGTGAGCCGTAGGCCGCGTACGCGTTGTGCGGGGCGAGGAAGCCGATCGTGTTGTAGCCCCAGTAGTTCGTCAGGCCCTTGTCCTGCAGCACCGTGTCCTGGACGAACTGGTGCACCGGCATGAGCTCGAGAGCGGTGATCCCCAGGCCGCTGAGGTGCTCGATCGTGGCCGGGTGGCCGATGCCGGCATAGGTCCCGCGGATCTCCTCCGGGACGTCCGGGTGGGTCTGGGTCAGGCCCTTGACGTGGGCCTCGTAGATGACCGACTCGTGGTACTCATGACGCGGCAGACGGTCCTGGCCCCAGTCGAAGAACGGGTTCGTGACGACCGAGTACATCGTGTGCGGCAGAGAGTCCTCGGTGTTGAGCTTCTCCGGGTTGTCGAAGTGATAGCTGTACAACGACTCGTCGCTCGTGATCTGCCCGTCGATCGCCTTGGCGTAGGGGTCAAGGAGGAGCTTGGCGGGGTTGCACCGGTGTCCGAGCTCGGGCTCGTACGGGCCGTGCAAGCGGTAGCCGTAGCGCTGCCCTGGCTGGATGCCAGGAAGGTAGGCGTGCCAGACGAAGCCGTCGACCTCGGGCAGCGACACACGGGTCTCGGTGAGGTCGTCGTCGATGAGACACAGCTCGACCCGCGTCGCCACCTCCGAGAACAGGGCGAAGTTCACCCCGGCACCGTCGTAGGTGGCTCCGAGCGGGTATGCCTGGCCCGGCCAGACCTGCACGCGTGACTCCGATCTCAGGGACGGTCGACCCTCTGTAGGAGCCGGTCGCGCCCGGATACAGTGAGCGCAACAGCCTTAAAACTATCGAAGGCGCGGCCTGCGCCCCAATCGAAGGGACCTCTTGTGACTGATTCCCGAGTCGCCATCGTCACCGGCGCCGCCCGCGGTATCGGTGCCGCGACCGCTTTGCGGCTTGCCCAGGACGGGTATGCGGTGGCCGTCGTGGACCTGGACGAGTCCGCCTGTGCGGACGTCGTCACGCGGATCGAGGAGGCCGGTGGCCGGGCCCTGGCCGTCGGGATCGACGTGAGCAAGTCCGACCAGGTCGAGGCCGGTGTCAAGCGGATCGCCGACGAGCTCGGGGCCCCGGTGGCCCTGGTGAACAACGCCGGCATCATCCGCGACAACCTGCTGTTCAAGATGAGTGAGGACGACTGGGACGCCGTCATGGGCGTCCACCTGCGTGGCGCGTTCCTCATGGCCAAGGCCTGCCAGGCCTACATGACCCAGGAGAAGTTCGGTCGCATCGTCAACCTGTCCTCCTCCTCGGCCCAGGGCAACCGCGGCCAGGCGAACTACTCGGCCGCGAAGGCCGGCCTCCAGGGCTTCACGAAGACCCTCGCCATCGAGCTCGGCAAGTTCGGTGTGACCGCCAACGCGGTCGCCCCGGGCTTCATCCAGACCGAGATGACGAAGTCGACCGCCGACCGGCTCGGTGTCGAGTTCGACAAGTTCATCGAGTACTCCGCCTCGCAGATCCCGGTCCAGCGGGTCGGTCAGCCCGAGGACATCGCGGCGACGATCTCCTTCCTCTGCTCCGAGGAGGCCGGCTTCGTCTCCGGTCAGGTCATCTATGTCGCCGGCGGTCCGCTCGACTGACGCGCGCATCGCACCGCTGAGTCGCTGAACTGACGCGCTCACGACGGGTCGCGGCCCTATATTGAGCGGCATGTCTGCTGCCATCGAGCCCCCCGGATCCCTCCTGATCCGGGGGGCTCGTCTCATTCCTGTCCCGGGCGCCGCTCCCCTGGGCTCGGTGCCCGGGGGCCCCGTCGACGTCGTCATCCGGGATGGCGTTGTCACCGGCATCGGGCCCGACCTCCCGAGCCAGGACGTCGAGGAGATCGATGTCGAGGGCCGCTGGCTCATGCCGGGCCTGTGGGACCAGCACGTCCACCTCGGCCAGTGGGTCCTGCGCGCCGGCCGGCTGGATCTCGGACCCGCGACGGACGTGGCCTCGGCCTGTGCCGCGGTCCGCGAGCGCCTGGGGTCCACTGCGGGTGCCCCGGTCGTCGCCTGGGGTCACCGCCCGGCGACCTGGGCCGAGCAGCCGACCGTGGCTGCGCTCGACGCCGTCTCCGACGTTGTGCCGATCGTCCTCATCGCCGGCGACGGTCACCACGGCTGGCTCAACACCCCGGCCCTGCGCCTGCTGGGACTGGCACCCCGCGAGGGCGTCGTCGCCGAGAGCGAGTGGTTCGACCTCTATCCCCGGCTCGCCGACGTCGGGCTCGGCGGCGACCTCTCCCCCGCTGCCTACCGGCTCGCCATGGAGCAGCTGACCCGGCTCGGACTCGTCGGTGTCGTCGATCTCGAGTTCGTGGCGCAGGTGGGCGCCTGGGGTGAGCGGGTCGCCGGGGGCGCGGATGTTCTCAAGGTGCGGACCGGCGCCTATCCGGACCACTTCGAGTCACACCTCGCCGCCGGGATGCGGACCGGGACGCCCTTGCCCGGGTGCGGACCTCGGCAGACCTTCGGGGTGCTCAAGATCATCTCGGACGGCTCCCTCAACACGGGCACGGCCTGGTGCTGCGACCCCTATCCCGGCGGGGCCGGGGTCGAGCACGACCGCGCCGACGGGCCGGTCAACTACGGGGCCGCCAACTACACCGTGGACGAGCTCGACGACCTCGTGCGGATGGCGGTCTCGGCCGGGGTCGAGGTGGCCACCCATGCCATCGGGGACGCAGCCGTCGCCCAGGCCCTCGACGTCCACGAGCGGTGGTCGGCGCCGGGCTCGATCGAGCACGTCCAGCTCATCCGCCGCGAGGACGTCGGGCGGCTGGCGCGCCTCGGGCTGCGGGCCAGTGTCCAGCCGGCGCACCTGCTCGACGACCGTGACCCGACCGAGCAGAACTGGCCGGACCGCAGTGATCGCTGCTTCGCGCTGCGGTGGATGCAGGACGCCGGGGTCAGGCTTGCCCTCGGCTCCGACGCCCCGGTCTCGCCTCTCGACCCGTGGCTCGCCATGGCCGCGGCTGTGCACCGCTCAGCGGATGAGCGGGAGCCGTGGCACGCCGAGCAGGCACTCACCCTCGCCGAGGCCCTCGCCGCGTCCGTCGACGGCCAGGGCGCGGCCCACGTCGGCATGCCCGGGGACCTCATCGCCCTCGACACCAACCCCCTTGTGGTTCAGGGGAACTCAGCGGATCAGGCCGCCGCTCTTCGGTCCATACGCTCGGTCCTGACGGTCATCGACGGGCGCGTCGCGCATACCGATCTGTGACGTAGCACGACCGCCCGCCATTTCTTCCCAATAGGACCGAAACGCGGGCGGTCGTCCGGATACTCCGGATCAGAAGCCGAGGTCCCGGCCGATGAGCTCCTTCATGATCTCGTTGCTGCCGGCCCAGATCTTCGTGACGCGGGCGTCCCGCCAGGCGCGGGCGACGCGGTACTCGTTCATGAAGCCGTAGCCGCCGTGCAGCTGGACGCACTCGTCGAGCACGTCGTTCTGCACCTGGGCGCTCCACCACTTCGCCTTGGCGGCGTCGACCGCGCTGAGCTGGCCCTCGGCGTGGGCCGCGACGCAGTCGTCGACGTAGGCCTCGGCGACCTCGATGGCGGTGACGAGCTCAGCCATCTTGAACTTGTTGTGCTGGAAGGCGCCGATCGGCTGGCCGAACGCCTTGCGGTCCTTGGCGTACTGGATGGTCTCCTCGAGGATGCCCTTGGCGTGGGCGATGTTGGAGACAGCCGCCCCGACCCGCTCCTGCGGAAGGCGCTGCATCATCGCGATGAAGCCCATGCCCTCCGGGCCGATGCGCTGCTCGTCTGAGACGCGGACGTTCTCGAAGAACAGCTCGGCGGTGTCGGACTCCTCCTGGCCGACCTTGTCGAGCTTACGGCCGCGGGTGAAGCCCTCCATGCCGGTCTCGATCATGAACAGGGTGATGCCCTTGGCGCCCTTCTCCGGGTCGGTGCGCACGGCGGTGATGACGTAGTCGGCCTGGTAGCCGTTCGTGATGAAGGTCTTGCTGCCGTTGATGACCCACTCATCACCGTCGCGGACCGCGGTGGTCCGCAGCGCCGCGAGGTCGGACCCGCCACCGGGCTCGGTCATGGCGATCGCGCAGATCTTCTCGCCGCTCGCCATGCCGGGCAGCCAGCGCTGCTTCTGCTCCTCGGTGCCGAGGTCGACGATGTAGGGCGGGCAGACGTCTGAGTGGATGCCGAAGCACGACGAGACGGCCGCGTTGAAGCGGGAGATCTCCTCGCCGAGGATCGCGTTGTAGCGGTAGTCCTCCGCTCCGGCCCCGCCGAACTCCTCGGGGATGTCGAGGCCGAGGAGGCCCTGCTTGCCGGCCTCGAGCCAGATGTCCCGGTCGATCGACTTGACCTCGAGCATCTGCTCGGCGCGCGGCGCCAGGGTGCGCTGGACGAACTCGCGGCACGACTGGCGGAAGGACTCGTGGTCCTCGGTGTAGACATTGCGGGGCATGGTGACTCTCTCCTCGAGACGGTGGGCACGCGATGCGCGGGCGTGGGACGATGACCGTCCACATCAACACGAGCACGCGCGAACGCGCAGACTAAGCGCTTGCTTAGTCTTCGAGGTCTGAGGCAGGCTGTCAACATGTCGTTGGCCACATCCGCCGGCGCCGGGAACTCACCCGAGCGTCTGCATTCTCCGCGCGTGCTCGGCACGACCACCGCTGACCGCCTCAAGGAGGCGGCCATCATCGAGTTCGCCGAGCGCGGGTTCCACGCCACGACCACTCGGGACATCGCGGCCCGGGCCGGACTCTCCCCCGCCGGGGTCTATGTGCACTTCCCCTCCAAGGAGGACCTCCTCTACGCGATCACGCTGACCGGTCACGAGGCTGCGCTGGAGATGCTCCAGGAGGCGGCAGCCGACTCCCCCACTCCCACCGACGCCCTGCGGGCCACCGTCGGCAACTTCGCCCGCTGGCACGCCGAGTGGTTCCGCGACGCCCGCGTCGTCCAGTACGAGTTCCCCCACCTCTCGCACGACCACCGCGAGCACATCCTCGACCTGCGCAAGCAGATCAACGCCGTCGTGGCCGACATCCTCGAGGCCGGCAGGGTCGCCGGCGACTTCGACATCGAGGACGTCCCCGCCACGACGCTGGCCGTCCTGTCGATGGCGGTCGACGTCTGCCGCTGGTACGACTCCGAGATCCGCCGCAGCCCCGAGAGCATCGGCTCGAGCTATGGCGAGCTGGCCGTCCGGCTCGTCTCTCGCCGGTGACTGAGGGGTCCCGCCCGGGACACGGCGGCTCGCCCTCGATCGTCGTCGACGACTACTGGTGGTACACCGCCCGGGCCCGGCTCCTCGAGGAGGCTCTCGGACGGTTCGTCCCGCCGAACGGCCAGGTCCTCGATGTCGGCAGCGCTGACGCCCCGAGCGCCGGATGGTTCCACGAGCGGGCGGGCCATCGGGTCAGCGTCGACATCGACCCGCGCGGCCTGGATGCCGACGGGGTATGCGCCTCGCTCCTCTCCCTTCCGTTCGCCTCCGCGTCGTTCGACGCGGTCGCCGCGTTCGACGTCATCGAGCATGTCGATCCGGAGTCGGTCGCCGTCCGTGAGCTGTTCCGGGTGCTGCGACCGGGAGGTGTCCTCGTCGCCTCGGTGCCCGCGTACCAGTGGGCCTGGTCGGACCACGACGTCGCCAACGGGCACCATCGCCGCTACACCCGTGCCCGCCTCGTCGATGCGCTCACGGCCGCCGGATTCTCGGTCGAGCGGTCGACCTATGCGTTCACCTCGGTCTTCCCGATGTTCGCCGGCGAGCGTGTGCTCCGCCGGTTGCGCGGGTCCCGGGTCGAGGGGGCCAGTGACATCGTCGGCGTGCCGCAGGTTCCCGCAGCGCTGCACCATGTGCTGCTGGGTCTCTGCCGGCTCGACGAGCGCCTGCTGCGGGCACGGGACCTGCCCTGGGGGTCCTCCGTGCTGGCCGCCGCCCGCCGTCCCGCCTGATCCCTCCCGATCCTCGATCGATCCCTCCCGATCCTCGATCGATCCCTCTTCCCGTCGCTCGACCTGATCAGCCGCTCGTGGATCAGTCGCGGGTGAGCTTGCGGTAGGTGACGCGGTGCGGACGCGCCGCCTCCTCACCGAGACGCTCGACCTTGTTCTTCTCGTAGGCCTCGAAGTTGCCCTCGAACCAGTACCACTTGGCCGGGTTCTCGGCGTCGCCCTCGTACGCGAGGATGTGCGTCGCGACCCGGTCGAGGAACCACCGGTCGTGGCTGATGACGACGGCGCAGCCGGGGAACTCGAGCAGCGCGTTCTCGAGCGAGCCGAGGGTCTCGACGTCGAGGTCGTTCGTGGGCTCGTCGAGGAGGAGCAGGTTGCCGCCCTGCTTCAGAGTCAGCGCGAGGTTGAGACGGTTGCGCTCACCACCGGAGAGGACACCGGCCTTCTTCTGCTGGTCCGGGCCCTTGAAGCCGAACTGCGAGACGTAGGCGCGGCTCGGGATCTCGACCTGGCCGACCTTGATGTGGTCGAGCCCGTCGGAGACGACCTCCCAGAGGGTCTTCTCCGGGTCGATCCCCTCACGGGACTGGTCGACGTAGGAGATCTGGACGGTCTCGCCGATCTTCACCGTGCCGGAGTCCGGCTCCTCGAGACCGACGATGGTCTTGAAGAGCGTGGTCTTGCCGACGCCGTTGGGGCCGATGACACCGACAATGCCGTTGCGCGGCAGCGAGAAGCTGAGGCCGTCGATGAGGACGCGGTCGCCGAAGCCCTTGGTGAGGTTCTCGACCTCGATGACGGTGCTGCCCAGGCGCGGTCCGGGCGGGATCTGGATCTCCTCGAAGTCGAGCTTGCGGGTGCGCTCGGCCTCGGCAGCCATCTCCTCGTAGCGGGCCAGACGGGCCTTGCTCTTGGTCTGGCGGGCCTTGGCGTTGGAGCGGACCCACTCGAGCTCGCTCTTGAGGCGCTTGGCGAGCTTGGCGTCCTTCTTGCCCTGGATGTCGAGGCGCTCGGCCTTCTTCTCCAGGTAGGTCGAGTAGTTGCCTTCGTAGCCGATGAGTCGGCCGCGGTCGACCTCTGCGATCCATTCGGCGACGTTGTCCAGGAAGTACCTGTCGTGCGTGATCGCGATGACCGCGCCCTTGTAGTCCTTCAGGTGCTGCTCGAGCCAGAGCACGCTCTCGGCGTCGAGGTGGTTAGTGGGCTCATCAAGCAGCAGCAGGTCTGGCTTCTGCAGCAGCAACTTGGCCAGGGCCACGCGACGCTTCTCACCGCCAGAGAGCGGGCCGATCTCCGCATCGGCCGGCGGGGTGCGCAGTGCATCCATGGCCTGCTCGAGCTGCGAGTCGAGGTCCCAGCC